>NZ_CAOLGM010000006.1:0-70561 GCF_948475835.1 uncultured Escherichia sp.
TTGATTTCCAGCTTAACGGTAAATCCATTGAGCAGCGTCCGCTGATCGTGATGGAAAATGTGGAAGAGGGCGGATTCTTTGGTCGGATGTGGGATTTCGTGATGATGAAATTCCATCAGTGGTTCGGCAGCTGGTTCTCTTAATCTTCTGATAACCGGATGGCGCGAAACGTCATCCGGTTATACGTCATTAATACATCAACTTAATGCGCTGCGTCTGCGCGTACTTCACATACTCATCTTCCGGGCAACAATCGCTCACCACAATATCAAAGCGTTTCAGGTCACCCATGCGCGCCGGACGCACCTTGCCAAATTTACTGTGGTCGACAACCAGCACATGCTTTTGCGCCATCGACATGGCCCAGTGTTTTACCGGCAACTCTTCAAGATTAAAACAGGTAGCGCCTTTACTGACATGCACGCCCGCCGCAGAATAAAAAGCGATATCCGGGCAAAAATTATTCAGCGTTTGCTGAAAATCGATGGGTTTGAAAATGGCGTTGCTGGCGTGAAATTCACCACCGCACAGAAATGCGCGGCAATGGGGTTTCTCTTTCAGCGCCAGAAAGGTATTTAGCGAATAACAAACGGCGGTAAAAGGGATTTCATTATCAATCGCTTCAATAATCCACGGCGTGGTGGTGCCACAGTCAAAAAAGAGGGTCTGATCGGGTTCTACCAGTGTCGCAGCCAGTTTTGCCGCCCGGCGTTTTTCTTCCACCAGGCGGGATTTTTGATCGCTTAACAGGTAATGGCTGGCACTGCGCGGTTCCAGAACAATATAGCCGCCGAGCAAAACGACGGGCGCACTGTGGTTGTTCAGATCGCGACGAATCGTCATCTCCGAAACCCCAAGCAGGGCGGCGGCGTCTTTAAGATGTAACTTATCGCTGCGTTTTAATTCTTGCAGCAGCTGCCCGATACGCTCTTCGCGACGTGTTTCCATAATCCCTCTGAATAGTTATTGAAGCGAGCCGCTCAATACTACACTTTTTAGCAGAGATCAGTCACGCACCCAGCCTTTGCGGATCGGTAATGCAAAACAGAAGCGATACCACGATTGCAGACGTTGATAGAGTTTATGCCCCATCGCTTGCCAGATAATCTGAGCGCTAAGGCAGCCAATCATACCTGCCAGCAATCCACCGAGCATATCCAGCGGCCAGTGCACGCCAAGATAAACGCGCGACCAGGCAATGACGACGGCCAGCACCATTAAAAGTGAGCCGGACCACAGGCGATGCCAGCATAAAAATGCCAGTGCAAAGGTGAAAATCACCGTACCGTGGTCGCTTGGGAATGAGTCATCCGCCGCATGATGCAGGAAGTTATAGCCGATATTTTCGACAAAGGGTCGGTCGTGCGGAAAAAGATGTCCCATCGTCCAGGACACAAACAGGCTGACCGCCAGCGCGATAGCGATTTTTATCACCAGTTGCCGTTGTGCTGTAAGCCCCCACAACCAAAGCACCGCGGCCAGCAGCGGTACCACGGTAATCAAATCTTTAGCAATAAAAATCGCCAACGAGATCATCCACGGAGCCGAGTCTGGCGTCGCGTTAATAAGAGAGAATAGAGAGAGATTCAAATTTTCCAGCATAACTTCCCGACGCAAAGTGATTAAAAGGGAGCCAATACAGGCAAGTCGTTGAGAATAAAGTGCAGGTTAAACTGGGTAAAGCGGCATCGTCTTATTTCCCTCAAGCGGCCTGTTTACGGTGGGTAATTGTAACGGGCATAGGTTAAATAAAACTTAAAGAAAGCGTAGCTATACTCGCAATAATGTAAGAATGTGCTTAACCGTGGTTTCAGCTACAAAATTCGCTTTCTCGTTAGCTGTGCTTTTATTAAACTCTGCGCGATTATTATTGGCGAAGAAATTGCATGCAAAATAAATTAGCTTCCGGTGCCAGGCTTGGACGTCAGGCGTTACTTTTCCCTCTCTGTCTGGTGCTTTACGAATTTTCAACCTATATCGGCAACGATATGATTCAACCCGGTATGTTGGCCGTGGTGGAACAATATCAGGCGGGCATTGATTGGGTTCCTACTTCAATGACCGCATATCTGGCGGGCGGGATGTTTTTACAATGGCTCCTGGGGCCGCTGTCGGATCGTATTGGTCGCCGTCCGGTGATGCTGGCGGGGGTGGTGTGGTTTATCATCACCTGTCTGGCAATATTACTGGCGCAAAACATTGAACAATTCACTCTGTTGCGCTTCTTGCAGGGCATAAGCCTCTGTTTCATTGGCGCTGTGGGATACGCCGCAATTCAGGAATCCTTCGAAGAGGCGGTTTGTATCAAGATCACCGCGCTGATGGCGAACGTGGCGCTGATTGCTCCGCTACTTGGTCCGCTGGTGGGCGCGGCGTGGATCCATGTGCTGCCCTGGGAAGGGATGTTTGTCTTGTTTGCCGCATTGGCAGCGATCTCCTTTTTCGGTCTGCAACAAGCCATGCCTGAAACCGCCACGCGTATAGGCGAGAAACTGTCACTGAAAGAACTCGGTCGTGACTATAAGCTGGTGCTGAAGAACGGCCGCTTTGTGGCGGGGGCGCTGGCGCTGGGATTCGTTAGCCTGCCATTGCTGGCGTGGATCGCCCAGTCGCCGATTATCATCATTACCGGCGAGCAGTTGAGCAGCTATGAATATGGCTTGCTGCAAGTGCCTATTTTCGGGGCGTTAATTGCGGGTAACTTGCTGTTAGCGCGTCTGACCTCGCGCCGCACCGTACGTTCGCTGATTATTATGGGCGGCTGGCCGATTATTATTGGTCTGTTGGTCGCTGCTGCGGCAACGGTTATCTCATCGCACGCGTATTTATGGATGACCGCCGGGTTAAGTATTTATGCTTTCGGCATTGGTCTGGCGAATGCGGGACTGGTGCGATTAACCCTGTTTGCCAGCGATATGAGTAAAGGTACGGTTTCTGCGGCGATGGGAATGCTGCAAATGCTGATCTTTACCGTCGGTATTGAAATCAGCAAACATGCCTGGCTGAACGGGGGCAACGGACTGTTTAATCTCTTCAACCTTGTCAACGGAATTTTGTGGCTGTCGCTGATGGTTATCTTTTTAAAAGATAAACAGATGGGAAATTCTCACGAAGGGTAAAAAAATGCCTGATTGCTTTGTGCGATCAGGCATTCTCGAATTAATGGTGATGGTCGTCAATCTGGTGTTCGATAACCATCCCTTCACCTACGCTGGCAAGATGGCGAACATAAGGATGCGGGCGGTAAGCCGGAGCTGGCGCAGGAGCCACATAGACGGTTTGCGGCACAGTCGCGACGCTGACCGCTTGTGGAACGCTGACTGAATCAGGAACCACAACCACTTTGTATCCACTCGGCACATCGACGGTGACACTTTGCGCCATCGCCACACCAGTAAAGCCCATTAAAAGCGCGCCCAACAGTAGACAATTTTTCATAAACATTTCGCCTGAAATAATGCAGCGGGTTAATTTCCGCGAATTATGCAGCCTTCATTCAGGTATTGTGTTGCCGGGCGTGCTGCCGTTTTTATTGGTCAAATGGCGCTTCGTGTTTAAGCACTTTATCGATCACATCCAGTACGCCTTCACGGTTATTGGAGCCTGCCCGGTATTTTGCCGCTGCGACGACCGCATTGCCGGCATTTTCCATTGCAAAACTAAAGCCTGCCTGACGCAGCATCTCAATATCGTTACCGCCATCGCCAAAGACCACCACTTCGCTGTCGTCTATTCCCCATAATTTCTGCAGTTGGCGAAGGCCATTGGCTTTATGTACGCCGGGGATAATCAGATCGATGCTGCCGTTGCCGGTGTGGACCGGCACCATAATATCGCCGATGGCCTCATGTAATGCTTTTTGTACTTGTGGAATCAGTTCATCGGAAAGATTCAGGCCAAACTTAAAGAAGATATCCTCTAAGTTGTCAAAGTTATCGACGTATTCCAGACGGTGATAATACATTTCCGCCACCGTTTTCATGGCATCGTCATATTTTTTGAGCGTATAGGCGCTATTTTTTCCGCAGGCAATAATTTCCACTTCCGGGCGCGTCAGCAAATGTTCCACGACAGTAGTAAACGCATCCTTCGACAGCTCGCCATTAAAAACATCTTTGCCTTCGCTCACTACCCAGCCGCCGTTTTCAGCCACAAAGGCAATTTCATTAGCAATTTCAGGGAAGAAAGAGATCAACTGATAATATTGATTCCCGCTGGCGACTACAAAGCGAATTCCTTGTGCTTTCATTTGCTGATACTGAGCCATAAACCGCTCACGGTTATAGGTTTTTTGATCGCTTAAGAAAGTACCATCCATGTCTACCGCAATTAATTTAATGCTCATCAACTATTCTCCATCGCCGTCTGCGTTTTGGTATCGGGTTTGGCGACGGCTTTCGCGACAATAGCCGCGAGAATAACCAGCGCCAGTACAACCAGCATTGCACTACGTAATCCATAATGTT
This sequence comes from uncultured Escherichia sp., assembly GCF_948475835.1. Lineage (NCBI taxonomy): Bacteria > Pseudomonadati > Pseudomonadota > Gammaproteobacteria > Enterobacterales > Enterobacteriaceae > Escherichia > uncultured Escherichia sp. The sequence continues at coordinate 4,467 of NZ_CAOLGM010000006.1, forward strand.
CGCCGAGATAGCCCAGCAGCGGCGGCCCGACGAGGAAAGCCAGATAACCGGTCGTTGCTACCACACTGACGCGGGTTGGTGCATCAGGGCCGGTATCGCTGGCGGCAGAAATGGTCAGCGGGAAGCCCAGCGAGGCACCCAGTCCCCAGAGTACAACAGACACCCCAGCGACCCAGGCGCTATCGACAAAAATAATCAGCCCAATACCCAACGCCCCCATTAGTGCACTGGCCCGAACCACGGCAACGCGACTGTAACGGTCGATGAACCAACCGCCGGTGAAGCGTCCAACGGTCATCCCCAGGGTAAAACCGGCATAAATCAGCGAGCCGGAAGTAGGGCTAAAACCGTGACCGTCAACCATTAATAAGGGTAACCAGTCGTTGGCAGAACCTTCGGCAAAGGCCATCGCCAGCACCACAACACCTATCAGCAGCAACTGGATATCGCGATAAAAAGGAATGCCTTTTTCGCCATGCTGGGTGCCATCGGCAGCATTTTTGCCCGTACCGTCAGGGATTGCCTGAATGGCGATATAAATAGGCGCGATACCTACCAGCGCCGCCAATAAAATGTGCACCGTTGCCGGAACGCCAAAGGCCGTCAGTGCCATCCCGACACCAGCGCCTGCCAGCGTGCCCAGGCTATAAAAACCGTGCATCATTGGCAAAACCGTTTTATTCATTTCTCGCTCAACGGCGGCACCTTCAACGTTTATCGCCACTTCCGCAGAACCAAAACTTGCCCCAAAGACGCCGAGACCAACGGCAAAGAGCAGGGGCGATGTCAGCCAGAGTGCCAGACTTAATATCATCATCCCGATCAATGCGCAGGACATCGTGACCAGGATGACATTACGCGTGCCAAAGCGTTTCACTAACCACGCCGAGCAGAGAATACCGCTCATCGAACCGATCGACAGACCAAAGAGAACACCGCCCATTTCAGCGATCGAGACAGAGAGAATATCGCGGATAGCAGGCGTACGGGTTGCCCAGGACGCCATTAACAGGCCTGGCAAAAAGAAGAACATAAACAGCGCCCAGGTTCGGCGTTTCAATGCATTACGTGAAGAATTTACGGTCATAGATCACGTCAAAATAAGAAGAGGGAAGACAACATTAGCAAGGTTGTGTACATTTGTACACAATTGCAGAGAGAGGAAATGACATGCGTCGCGCTAACGATCCGCAACGGCGAGAAAAAATTATCCAGGCCACGCTGGAGGCGGTGAAACTTTACGGAATACATGCTGTTACGCACCGCAAAATTGCTACCCTTGCCGGGGTACCGTTGGGATCGATGACCTACTATTTTTCAGGAATTGATGAGTTGTTGCTGGAGGCGTTCAGCAGTTTTACTGAGATTATGTCCCGGCAATATCAGGCATTTTTTAGCGATGTTAGTGATGCTCAAGGCGCATGCCAGGCTATCACCGATATGATCTACAGCTCACAGGTTGCAACGCCGGATAATATGGAGCTGATGTACCAGCTCTACGCGCTGGCTAGCCGAAAACCGCTATTAAAAACGGTAATGCAAAACTGGATGCAGCGCAGTCAGCAAACGCTCGAACAATGGTTTGAACCCGGAACCGCCCGCGCGCTTGATGCGTTTATTGAGGGGATGACGCTGCATTTTGTCACCGACCGTAAGCCGCTATCGCGCGAGGAGATTTTGAGGATGGTTGAGAGGGTTGCAGGGTAGTAGATAAGTTTTAGATAACAAAAAACCCATCAACCTTGAACCGAAATGGCGGGGTTGATGGGCTCCACAAAATGGGGACATCAAAGAAAAGCAGTGGCACTAATTAAGACTGATGCCCTGCGGAAAAGTTCTGCGGTTGTGCAAAAAAATTTCATTTTCAGGGCAACTTCAGTTTTATCCTAATCCTGGCCATACCATGACGATGATTGTCCCTGCCAGCGTCAGCAGGACGTTGGCGATTGCGTAGGTGCCCGCGTAGCCCAGCGCAGGGATGTTACTGCGAGCTGTATCACTGATGATCTCCATTGCCGGCGCGCAGGTGCGTGCGCCCATCATTGCGCCGAACAACAGTGCGCGGTTCATTCGCAATACATAAGCACCGAACAAGAAACAGATAACCACGGGCACAAGACTGACAATTAATCCGGCAATCAACATCTGACCGCCAATCGCGCCCAGGCCGTTATTAATACCGCTACCGGCGCTCAGACCAACGCCTGCCATAAACACCATCAAGCCGAACTCTTTCACCATGCTTAATGCACCTTGCGGAATGTAACCGAAGGTCGGGTGGTTAGCACGCATAAAGCCCAGCATAATTCCGGCGAATAACAACCCGGCAGCGTTCCCCATGCCGAAACTGAATGTGCTGAACTGGAAGGTGATCATCCCGATCATCAGCCCAATAACAAAGAAGGCGCAAAATGCCAGCAGGTCAGTGACCTGGCTGTGAATCGAGATAAAGCCGATGCGATCGGCGATGGTTTTTACGCGACGGGCATCACCGCTGACTTGTAAAACGTCACCTTTGTTAAGCACGACGTTGTCATCTATCGGCATCTCAATCTGGCTACGAATGACGCGGTTAAGGAAGCAACCGTGATCGGTCAACTTCAGTTGTGCGAGACGTTTACCTACAGCGTTATGGTTTTTAACGACCACTTCTTCAGTGACGATACGCATGTCGAGAAGGTCACGATCGAAAACTTCTTTACCGTTACGGAAGCTGGGATCGAGTCGGGCATGGGCGTCGGGATAGCCTACCAACGCTATTTCATCGCCCATTTGTAGCACGGCATCACCGTCTGGATTTGCCAGAATCCCGTTACGTCGAATACGTTCAATGTAGCAGCCGGTTTGTCGATAAATACCCAGTTCACGCAGATTTTTGCCGTCGGTCCAGGCCACCAGCTCCGGGCCGACGCGATAGGCGCGGATCACCGGTAAATAAACCTTACGGTTGGCATCAGTGTCCAGGCCACGTTCGCGGGCGATTTGCTGGGCGCTGGTCTGTAAGTCCTGATGCTGCAATTTCGGCAAGTAACGCGCACCAACAATCAAACTCACCAGACCGATTAAATAGGTTAAGGCATACCCGAGGCTCAGATTATCCAGTGCCAGTGAGAGCTGCCTGCTTTCCATGCCGGAATGACGCAGTGTATCGCCAGCACCGACCAGAACCGGTGTCGACGTCATAGAGCCTGCTAACATACCGGCCGTCAGGCCAATATCCCAGCCAAACAGCTTACCTAACCCTAAGGCGATCACCAGCGCACTGCCAACCATCACCAGTGCTAACATTAGGTAATTTTTCCCATCGCGAAAAAAAATGGAAAAAAAGTTCGGTCCGGCTTCGACCCCGACGCAGAAAATAAACAGCATAAAGCCAAGATTAAGCGCATCGGTGTTAATGCTGAAATGTTGTTGGCCTAATAACAGCGATACGACTAAAACGCCAATGGAATTACCCAGTTGGATCGAACCAAGTCGTAACTTTCCGAGACATAGCCCAAGCGCGAGGACCACAAATAATAACAGAATGTAATTCCCATTTAACAATTCGGCGACGTTTATATTCACGGAGGCTAACTTCTTGTTTACTAGTAAGCTGTTGAAAGAAATGGTAATTTACGATAATGTTTTTTACCAGAATTCAGGGCGCAGATTCATTCAGCGCACCTAAACGATAGTAAAGTAACAATATATTTTACTAGTGTAATCACATTAGGTATCAACGGCTATATGAATTGCGTTGGCCTATATTAGCATGGAATGCGAAGCGGCTTTATCTTACTGAACGCCACACTGGCGAAAAATGTGTTCGATAGACGCAGTGTCAGGAGGAACGAGTGAAACATAAACAACGTTGGGCGGGGGCAATCTGCTGTTTTGTCCTCTTCATTGTGGTGTGCCTTTTTCTGGCGACGCACATGAAAGGCGCTTTTCGGGCTGCCGGGCATCCTGAAATCGGCTTGCTATTTTTCATTCTTCCTGGAGCAGTCGCCAGCTTCTTTTCACAGCGTAGAGAAGTCCTGAAACCTCTGTTTGGCGCAATGCTGGCGGCACCCTGTTCGATGCTCATTATGCGGCTGTTTTTTTCACCGACGCGCTCATTCTGGCAAGAGCTGGCATGGTTACTAAGCGCGGTGTTCTGGTGTGCGCTGGGGGCACTGTGTTTCTTATTTATCAGTAGTTTGTTTAAACCACAGCACAGAAAAAATCAGTAAAGCCCTCAACGCGAGGGCTTGTCAGACGATCAGGCGTCCAGATTTTCTTTCACCCATGCAGCAAAATCGGTATAGCCGCCGATATGTTGCTGATCGACAAAAATCTGCGGCACGGTTTCTACGGGTTTACCTGCCTTTTGTTGTAGATCTTCTTTAGTGATCCCTTCCGCACGAATATCTACATACTGATACTGAAAATCATCGCGTTCATTGCTCAATTTCTCAGCCAGATCTTTTGCACGCACACAGTAAGGGCAACCCGGACGACCAAAAATAACGGTTTGCATTATTTCTCTCCTCATAGATTTATGCCTGTAATGATCACGCTAAAATGTATTCGCTGAAAGTAGGTTTAACCTGTTGCATTAATTGCTAAAAGCTATAACTGTTAAACACAATACAGTGAAAAGTTTTAGACTGAAGGCTCACTTTGCAGAGGGAAGCGTATGCGCGCGATCGGTAAATTGCCTAAAAGCGTGTTGATACTGGAATTTATCGGAATGATGTTGCTGGCGGTGGCGCTGCTGTCGGTAAGCGACTCCCTGTCGCTGCCTGAGCCATTTTCTCGGCCAGAAGTGCAGATTCTGATGATTTTTCTCGGTGTTTTGCTCATGCTTCCCGCTGCGGTGGTGGTTATTCTTCAGGTGGCAAAACGTCTTGCCCCACAGCTGATGAACCGTCCACCGCAATATTCACGTTCAGAAAGAGAAAAAGATAATGACGCCAACCATTGAACTTATTTGTGGCCATCGCTCCATTCGCCATTTCACTGATGAACCCATTTCCGAAGCGCAGCGTGAGGCGATTATTAACAGCGCCCGTGCGACGTCCAGTTCCAGTTTTTTGCAGTGCAGTAGCATTATTCGCATTACCGACAAAGCGTTACGTGAAGAACTGGTGACGCTGACCGGCGGGCAAAAACACGTAGCGCAAGCGGCGGAGTTCTGGGTGTTCTGTGCCGACTTTAACCGCCATTTACAGATCTGTCCGGATGCTCAGCTCGGCCTGGCGGAACAACTGTTGCTCGGTGTCGTTGATACGGCAATGATGGCGCAGAATGCATTAATCGCAGCGGAATCGCTGGGATTGGGCGGGGTATATATCGGCGGCCTGCGCAATAATATTGAAGCGGTGACGAAACTGCTTAAATTACCGCAGCATGTTCTGCCGCTGTTTGGGCTGTGCCTTGGCTGGCCAGCGGATAATCCGGATCTTAAGCCGCGTTTACCGGCCTCCATTTTGGTGCATGAAAACAGCTATCAACCGCTGGATAAAGGCGCACTGGCTCAGTATGACGAGCAACTGGCGGAATATTACCTCACCCGTGGCAGCAATAATCGCCGGGATACCTGGAGCGATCATATCCGCCGAACAATCATTAAAGAAAGCCGCCCATTTATTCTGGATTATTTGCACAAACAGGGTTGGGCGACGCGCTAAAACCGCCACGTCGATGTATGATACGCGGGCTTTTGACCAGGTCTGACAGAGAGGTGCAGGGTGAAAATTGCCATATTGTCCCGGGATGGAACGCTCTATTCGTGTAAGCGGCTGCGTGAAGCCGCTATACAGCGCGGTCACTTGGTTGAAATTCTTGATCCGCTTTCTTGCTACATGAACATAAATCCTGCGGCGTCTTCTATTCACTACAAAGGCCGCAAGTTACCCCATTTTGACGCAGTGATCCCGCGTATTGGCACCGCCATTACCTTTTATGGGACGGCGGCACTGCGCCAGTTCGAGATGCTGGGGAGCTATCCGCTCAATGAGTCGGTCGCCATTGCCCGGGCGCGTGACAAATTGCGTTCCATGCAACTGCTGGCGCGTCAGGGCATCGACCTGCCTGTCACGGGCATTGCGCATTCGCCGGATGATACCAGCGATTTAATCGACATGGTCGGTGGTGCGCCGCTGGTGGTCAAGCTGGTTGAAGGCACGCAGGGAATTGGCGTCGTGTTGGCGGAGACGCGTCAGGCGGCGGAAAGCGCGATTGACGCTTTCCGCGGTCTGAACGCGCATATTCTGGTGCAGGAATATATCAAAGAGGCGCAAGGGTGCGATATCCGCTGTCTGGTTGTTGGTGATGAAGTGGTCGCTGCGATTGAACGGCGAGCGAAAGAGGGCGATTTTCGTTCCAATTTGCATCGTGGCGGCGCGGCAAGCGTCGCCAGTATCACACCACAGGAGCGTGAAATCGCGATAAAAGCCGCGCGAACGATGGCGCTGGACGTTGCTGGTGTGGATATTCTGCGTGCTAATCGCGGGCCGTTGGTGATGGAAGTGAATGCGTCGCCAGGGCTGGAAGGAATAGAAAAAACAACCGGTATCGACATCGCGGGTAAAATGATCCGCTGGATCGAACGCCACGCTACGACGGAATATTGCCTGAAAACGGGTGGTTAGTCGCAATCACATTACTGATCATGGTTTTGCCTGCGCTTTTTGCGTAAGCTGTGCCGGTCTTTTTATCGGAAGAGGTTGTACAAAATTATGACATCGCTGGTCGTTCCTGGTCTGGATACGTTGCGTCAATGGCTCGATGACCTGGGGATGAGTTTTTTTGAATGTGATAACTGTCAGGCTCTGCATCTGCCCCATATGCAGAATTTCGACGGTGTCTTTGATGCCAAAATCGATCTGATCGATAACACGATCCTGTTTTCTGCCATGGCGGAAGTCCGACCTTCAGCCGTATTGCCGCTGGCGGCGGATTTATCTGCCATCAATGCTAGTTCGCTGACCGTGAAAGCATTTCTTGATATGCAGGATGATAATCTGCCAAAGCTGGTGGTTTGCCAGTCTTTATCCGTTATGCAGGGCGTAACCTATGAGCAGTTTGCATGGTTCGTGCGTCAGAGCGAAGAGCAGATTTCGATGGTCATTCTTGAAGCTAATGCCCATCAACTGCTGTTACCGACTGACGATGAAGGGCAAAACAACGTTACCGAAAACTATTTCCTCCACTGATAACTCCTTTCGAGCACGCAGTCGCTGGTGCAGTGGCTGCGCGCTGCAAAATTATCTGCTGTTTTTAACCTTTTCTTAAAGATTGTTTCACTTATCTTGTGTCGATTTGGCTTTATCACATAGAGCAAATACGCATAAAAATTTGTTAAATACCGTTTTTTAATCCGAGCTATAGTCTCAAACCCTGGCTAAAGTTATTCTTGCGATGCTTTTATATAGCGAGCAGTGCTGGCCGGGAGAGAGTTCTCTTTTCTTACACCGCGCCGATAAAAAATATGCACGTTTATTGCATATCTTTCAGTGTGACAACTTTTGTTCGTTTGTTAACGAAATTTCAGAAGGAAAGAGATATGACCGCCTTAAATAAAAAATGGCTATCGGGTCTGGTTGCGGGTGCTCTGATGGCCGTCTCTGCCGGCACGCTCGCTGCGGAACAAAAAACGCTGCACGTCTATAACTGGTCTGACTATATTGCGCCGGACACCGTCGCGAATTTTGAAAAAGAGACCGGCATTAAGGTTGTCTACGACGTATTCGATTCCAACGAAGTGCTGGAAGGCAAACTGATGGCGGGCAGCACCGGTTTCGACCTGGTGGGGCCGTCAGCAAGCTTTCTTGAACGCCAGCTGACAGCGGGAGTTTTCCAGCTGCTGGACAAAAGCAAATTGCCGGAGTGGAAGAATCTCGACCCGGAACTGCTGAAGTTGGTCGCCAAACACGATCCCGACAATAAATTTGCTATGCCCTATATGTGGGCGACGACCGGGATTGGCTATAACGTCGATAAAGTCAAAGCGGTGCTGGGCGAAAACGCGCCCGTCGATAGCTGGGACTTGATCCTCAAGCCTGAAAATCTGGAAAAACTGAAAAGCTGTGGCGTCTCTTTCCTGGATGCGCCTGAAGAAGTTTTTGCTACCGTGCTGAATTATCTCGGCAAAGATCCCAACAGCACTAAAGCAGATGATTACACCGGACCGGCAACCGATCTGCTGTTAAAGCTGCGCCCGAACATTCGTTATTTCCATTCATCGCAATACATTAACGACCTGGCAAACGGCGATATTTGCGTCGCTATCGGCTGGGCAGGCGATGTCTGGCAGGCGTCAAACCGCGCGAAGGAAGCGAAGAATGGCGTGAATGTCTCTTTCTCGATTCCGAAAGAAGGGGCGATGGCGTTCTTTGATGTCTTCGCCATGCCTGCGGATGCCAAAAACAAAGACGAAGCCTATCAGTTCCTGAATTACCTGCTGCGCCCGGATGTAGTAGCGCATATTTCCGACCATGTGTTCTATGCCAACGCCAATAAAGCAGCCACGCCGCTGGTGAGTGCGGAAGTCCGTGAGAACCCGGGTATTTATCCGCCTGCGGATGTTCGTGCGAAGCTGTTCACTCTGAAAGTGCAGGACCCGAAAATCGACCGTGTGCGCACCCGCGCGTGGACCAAAGTGAAGAGCGGAAAATAATCCGCAGCCTTAGATGCCGGGCGGGCGCACCACACCCGCCGGCAATTCGCACCATCATGGTGCGCTTGCACACATTCAATGCCGGAGAGCAGCCGTGAATGACGCTATCCCTCGCCCGCAGGCGAAAACCCGTAAGGCGCTGACGCCGCTATTAGAAATCCGCAACCTCACCAAATCCTACGATGGTCAACATGCGGTGGATGATGTCAGCCTGACCATCTACAAAGGTGAAATCTTCGCGCTGCTGGGCGCATCCGGCTGTGGCAAGTCCACGCTGCTGCGTATGCTGGCAGGTTTCGAACAACCTTCTGCCGGACAGATAATGCTTGATGGCGTCGATTTGTCACAGGTGCCGCCTTACCTGCGCCCCATCAATATGATGTTTCAGTCTTACGCGCTGTTTCCGCATATGACCGTGGAACAGAACATCGCTTTTGGCCTGAAACAGGACAAACTACCGAAAGCGGAAATTGCCAGTCGGGTCCATGAGATGCTCGGCCTGGTGCACATGCAGGAGTTCGCCAAACGCAAACCGCATCAGCTTTCCGGTGGTCAGCGACAGCGTGTGGCCCTGGCCCGAAGCCTTGCCAAACGCCCGAAACTATTACTGCTCGATGAGCCGATGGGCGCGCTGGATAAAAAGCTGCGTGACCGGATGCAGCTTGAAGTGGTGGATATTCTGGAGCGCGTCGGTGTGACTTGTGTGATGGTCACCCACGATCAGGAAGAGGCGATGACCATGGCGGGGCGTATCGCCATTATGAATCGCGGGAAATTTGTCCAGATTGGCGAGCCGGAAGAGATCTACGAGCATCCAACTACCCGCTACAGCGCTGAATTTATCGGTTCGGTTAATGTCTTTGAAGGTGTACTCAAAGAGCGTCAGGAAGATGGCCTGGTGCTTGATTCGCCGGGGCTGGTGCATCCACTGAAAGTCGATGCGGATGCTTCAGTGGTCGATAACGTGCCGGTACACGTAGCGCTGCGCCCGGAAAAAATCATGCTTTGCGAAGAGCCGCCCGCCAATGGTTGTAACTTCGCGGTGGGGGAGGTGATACACATTGCCTATCTCGGCGATCTTTCGGTGTATCACGTTCGTCTGAAAAGTGGGCAGATGATTAGCGCCCAGCTACAAAACGCCCATCGTCATCGTAAAGGGTTACCGACCTGGGGCGACGAAGTGCGTTTGTGCTGGGAAGTGGACAGCTGTGTGGTGCTGACGGTTTAAGGAGCAAAGATGAATACACTTGAACCTGCTGCCCAGTCGAAACCGCCGGGCGGATTTAAGCTGTGGTTGTCGCAGCTGCAAATGAAGCATGGGCGCAAACTGGTCATTGCGTTGCCATATATCTGGTTGATCTTGCTGTTTCTGCTGCCATTTCTGATTGTCTTTAAAATAAGCCTGGCGGAGATGGCGCGCGCTATTCCACCTTATACCGAACTGATGGAGTGGGCTGACGGGCAACTGTCCATCACTCTTAATCTCGGTAATTTTCTGCAACTGACCGACGATCCGCTCTATTTCGATGCTTATCTCCAGTCGCTACAGGTGGCTGCGATTTCGACATTTTGCTGTTTACTGATCGGCTATCCGCTGGCGTGGGCGGTGGCGCACAGTAAGCCTTCGACCCGTAATATTTTATTACTACTGGTGATCCTGCCGTCGTGGACCTCGTTTCTGATCCGCGTTTATGCCTGGATGGGAATATTAAAAAACAACGGTGTGCTGAATAATTTTCTGCTGTGGCTGGGGGTTATCGATCAACCGCTGACCATTCTTCATACCAATCTGGCAGTTTATATTGGCATTGTTTACGCCTACGTGCCGTTTATGGTACTGCCGATTTATACCGCGTTGATTCGTATTGATTATTCGCTGGTGGAAGCAGCGCTGGATCTCGGTGCACGACCGCTGAAAACGTTCTTTACTGTGATCGTGCCGCTGACTAAAGGTGGGATTATTGCCGGATCGATGCTGGTGTTTATCCCGGCTGTGGGCGAGTTTGTGATCCCGGAACTGCTCGGTGGCCCGGACAGCATCATGATCGGGCGCGTGCTATGGCAAGAGTTTTTCAATAACCGCGACTGGCCGGTGGCCTCGGCGGTAGCGATCATCATGTTGCTGCTGCTAATTGTGCCGATAATGTGGTTCCACAAACACCAGCAAAAAAGCGTGGGAGAACACGGATGAATAATTTACCGGTAGTTCGTTCGCCCTGGCGGATTGTGATTTTGCTGCTGGGCTTTACCTTTCTCTACGCGCCAATGCTGATGCTGGTTATCTATTCGTTTAACAGCTCGAAGCTGGTGACGGTGTGGGCCGGCTGGTCAACGCGCTGGTATGGTGAGTTATTGCGCGATGACGCGATGATGAGTGCGGTTGGTTTAAGCCTGACAATTGCTGCCTGTGCGGCAACGGCGGCGGCGATCCTCGGGACTATTGCGGCGGTGGTGCTGGTGCGCTTTGGCAGATTTCGCGGATCAAATGGCTTTGCCTTTATGATCACCGCGCCGCTGGTGATGCCAGATGTCATCACGGGCTTGTCGCTGTTGTTATTATTCGTCGCGCTTGCTCATGCCATTGGCTGGCCTGCGGACCGCGGTATGCTCACCATCTGGCTGGCGCATGTCACTTTTTGTACGGCTTATGTGGCGGTCGTTATTTCTTCAAGATTGCGGGAACTGGATCGCTCGATAGAAGAAGCAGCGATGGATCTCGGTGCGACGCCGCTGAAAGTGTTTTTCGTCATTACGCTACCGATGATCATGCCCGCGATCATTTCTGGCTGGTTACTGGCTTTTACTTTGTCGCTTGATGATCTGGTGATCGCCAGCTTTGTTTCCGGGCCGGGAGCCACCACGTTACCGATGCTGGTCTTTTCCAGCGTGCGGATGGGGGTGAATCCGGAAATCAACGCCCTTGCAACGTTAATTCTCGGTGCGGTCGGAATTGTCGGATTTATCGCCTGGTATCTGATGGCTCGCGCAGAAAAACAGCGGATACGCGATATCCAGCGTGCAAGACATGGCTGAAGACACTAAAATTTGCCAACCTGGCTACATAATGCCGCGCATGCCGCGGCATTGTTTTCATGGAAGACGAAACGTTGGGATTTTTTAAGAAAACATCTTCATCTCATGCTCGCCTGAATGTGCCTGCGCTGGTGCAGGTGGCGGCGCTCGCCATTATTATGATCCGTGGCCTCGACGTGCTGATGATTTTCAATACGCTGGGCGTGCGCGGTATTGGCGAGTTCATTCATCGCAGCGTACAAACCTGGAGTTTAACGCTGGTCTTTTTAAGCAGTCTGGTGCTGGTTTTCATTGAGATCTGGTGTGCGTTTTCACTGGTGAAAGGGCGTCGCTGGGCGCGCTGGCTATATCTGCTGACACAAATCACCGCCGCAAGTTACTTGTGGGCGGCTTCGCTGGGGTACGGTTATCCGGAGCTGTTCAGCATTCCCGGTGAATCAAAACGTGAAATCTTCCATAGCCTGATGCTGCAGAAGCTGCCGGATATGCTCATCCTGATGCTGCTGTTCGTTCCCTCGACCAGTCGGCGGTTCTTCCAGTTGCAATAATGTGTATAATCGTCGCCCCTGATGATGTGAAGGTCAATGTATGCAGTGCGCACTTTACGACGCGGGTCGCTGTCGTTCCTGTCAGTGGATAACGCAGCCGATTCCAGAGCAACTCTCCGCTAAAACCGCCGATCTTAAAAATCTGCTCGCCGATTTTCCGGTTGAGGAATGGTGCGCGCCGGTGTCAGGCCCGGAACAAGGGTTTCGTAATAAAGCCAAAATGGTGGTGAGTGGTAGCGTTGAAAAACCACTGCTCGGTATGCTGCATCGCGACGGCACACCAGAAGACCTTTGTGACTGCCCGCTTTATCCTGCCTCATTTGCGCCCGTTTTTGCGGCGCTAAAACCGTTTATCGCCCGTGCGGGGCTGACACCCTACAACGTGGCGCGTAAGCGTGGCGAACTGAAATACATTCTGCTGACTGAAAGCCAGAGCGATGGCGGCATGATGCTGCGCTTTGTACTGCGTTCTGAAACCAAACTGGCACAACTGCGTAAGGCGCTGCCGTGGTTACAGGAACAACTACCGCAACTGAAAGTTATTACCGTCAATATTCAGCCAGTACATATGGCGATTATGGAAGGGGAGACGGAGATCTACCTTACTGAACAACAGGCGCTGGCAGAGCGTTTTAATGACGTACCGCTGTGGATCCGTCCGCAAAGTTTCTTCCAGACTAATCCGGCGGTCGCCAGCCAGCTGTACGCTACCGCGCGCGACTGGGTACGGCAGCTGCCAGTTAAACATATGTGGGATCTGTTCTGCGGTGTGGGTGGCTTTGGTTTACACTGCGCGACGCCTGACATGCAGTTAACCGGGATCGAAATTGCATCAGAGGCCATTGCCTGTGCAAAGCAGTCAGCCGCTGAACTGGGCTTAACGCGTTTGCAATTTCAGGCGCTGGACTCCACTCAGTTTGCCACCGCTCAGGGGGAGGTGCCGGAGCTGGTGCTGGTTAATCCGCCGCGCCGCGGCATTGGTAAACCGCTATGTGATTATCTCTCAACAATGGCACCGCGTTTTATTATCTACTCCAGCTGTAACGCCCAAACCATGGCGAAAGATGTCCGCGAACTGCCAGGTTACCGCATCGAACGGGTACAGCTTTTTGATATGTTCCCGCACACCGCGCACTATGAAGTGCTGACGCTGCTGGTGAAGCAATAAAAAAGCCGCAGGTGCGGCTTCAGATTGCTGATCAGGTGCGCTTTGTTCATGCCGGATGCGGCGTGTACGCCTTATCCGGCCTACAAAATCATGCTAAATCAATACATTGCAGAGTTGATGTGGGCCGGATAAGCGCAGCGCATCAGGCAATCTTACTTTTGTCATCAGTCTCAATTACTGCGGAAACCACTGGTCATTGATTTTCTGATATGTACCGTCAGCTTTAATTGCTGCCAGCGCGTTATTCAGTTTTTCCAGCAGAGCTTTGTTATCCGGACGTACAGCGATGCCCAGACCGGTGCCGAAGTATTGCGGATCGGTCACTTTTTCAGTAGCAACGCCCAGTTGCGGATTGGTTTTCAGCCATTCGTTTACCACCGCTGTGTCACCAAATACCCCATCAATACGACCATTTTTCAGATCGATAAAGGCATTCTGATAACTGTCATAGGAGACAGTTTTCACTTCGGGGTGCTGATCCTGAATATATTTCTGGTGCGTGGTGCCGTTTTCCATCCCAATACGTTTGCCTTTCAGATCGGCAAACGTTTTGTAGGTATCTTTTTTGGCAATCACGACGGCTGAGTTTTCATAGTAGGGCGTGGTAAACGATACCTGCTTGCTACGCTCGGGCGTGATATCCATACCGGAGATTACGGCGTCATATTTTCTGAATTTCAGTGACGGGATCAGGCTGTCGAACGCGTGATTAGTAAAAGTACATTCTGCCTGCATTTGTTTGCACAAGGCTTTTGCCAGATCGATATCAAAGCCGACAATCTCATTATTAGCACCTATAGATTCAAAGGGTGGATAGGGGGCTGAAACGCCAAAATTGATTTTCTCTGCGGCAGAAGCACCGAAAGTAAAGGAAGCAAGTAAAGCGGCAAGAACTAACTTTTTCATGATGGAACTCCCGTCTGTCAATCTTATGATTTTTGGCCGTGTCTGCGGCATGGGATAACAATGCCATCAAGTGAATTTATATGCAATAAATATGATTAAATAATTTAAATGAAATAAAAAAAGACGGATACCTTAGTGAGTTGTCCGTCTTCATTATAAGAATTTATGCACTATGTAGGCCGGATAAGGCGTCCACGCCGCATCCGGCACAGGCACCGTGCTGATGTCTGATGCGACGCTGGCGCGTCTTATCAGACCTACAAACCCCCCCGGCGAATGTACGCAGCTACATTAATTTCGCCGTTCGAATGCCAGTGCTTTGCGCTCGATCAGACGCATCATCAGCGTCAGCAGGCCGTTGACGACCAGGTAAATAATCCCTGCCGCACCGAACACCATTACATCGTAGGTGCGTCCGTACAACAACTGGCTGTATCCCATCACTTCCATCAGCGTAATGGTGTAAGCCAGAGAGGTACTTTTGAACACCAGCACCACTTCGTTGGAATAAGAAGAGAGCGAGCGTTTAAAGGCATACGGCAGCAGGATCGCCAGCGTATCTTTTTTGCTCATTCCCAGGGCGCTACAGGACTGCCACTGACCTTCTGGGATCGCACGAATTGCACCGTAAAACAGCTGCGTGGTATACGCCGCACTGTTCAGCGATAACGCAATCAGCGCACATAACCACGGTTCTGACAACAAATGCCACAGTGCCGGATACTCCTGCAAAGTCGGAAACTGGCCCGGCCCGTAATAAATCAGGAAGATCTGCACCAGCAGCGGCGTACCGGTAAACAGCGTGATATAACCCCGCACCAGCCACACCAGCACCGGCGTTTTCAGCGTCAGGATGATGGTAAAAATCAATGCCAGAATCAGTGCCACAATCAGCGAGGCAACGGTTAGCGTCAGGCTGGTGTGTAGCCCTTTCATCAGTTCGGGTAAATACTCAAACATTAGCTGGGCCTCCGCTCAAAACGTGTCGCGCGCAGGTCAATGCGTTTGAGAATGTACTGACTGAGCAGGGTGATCACCAGGTAAATCGCCGCCGCCACAATGTACCAGGTAAATGGTTCCTGGGTACGAGTAGCGATGCTTTTTGTTTGCAGCATTAAATCATTCACACTAATCAAACTGACCAGCGCGGTATCTTTCAGCAGCACCAGCCACTGGTTACCGAGGCCAGGCAGCGCATGACGCCACATCTGCGGCATCACCAGACGGAAAAAGATAGCCGATTTCGACAGCCCCAGCGCCTGACCAGACTCCCACTGACCCACCGGCACCGCTTTCAACGCGCCCCGAAGCGTTTGCGAGGCATAGGCGGCATACAGCAGTGACAGAGCGATGACACCACAAAGGAACGGGCTAACGTCGAAGTTCTCAATGTCCATCTGCACTGGGATCTGCACGAACCCAAGATTGATAGTGAAGCCATCCGAAAGCGTCAGCAGCAGCTGCGAGGAGCCAAAATAGATAAACAGCACCACCAGAATTTCTGGCAGGCCACGCAGAATGGTTACCAGCGCTGAACCTGCCCACGCGACAGGACGCCATTTTGCCGACTCCCATACCGCAAAGAACATCGCCAGCGCCAGCCCGACAATCAATGCACAAACGGCAAGGCCGACGGTCATCCCGGCGGCGCTTGCTAAAGGAAAAAATTCATTCATCAGGAATTACTTCTGGAACCATTTGTTGTAGATGGTTTCGTAAGTGCCATCTTTCTTCACTTTTTCCAGCGCAGTGTTGAGTTTCTGCTGCAGCTCAGTGTTGCCCTGACGTACCGCGATGCCGAGGCCAGTGCCGAAGTAATCTTTATCGGTCACTTTGTCGCCCACCGCCGCCAGTTTCGGGTTATCTTTCAGCCATTCGGTTACCACTGCGGTGTCACCGAAGACGCCGTCGATACGCCCGTTTTGCAGATCCAGTTTTGCGTTCTGGTAGCTGTCATACGGAACGGTAGTGATTTCCGGGTGCTTATCCATAATGAATTTCTGGTGTGTCGTCCCGTTCTGTACGCCGACTTTTTTGCCTTTCAGCTGATCAACACTGGTGTATTTGCCTTGCTGACCCACAAACAGGGCAGAGTTGTCATAGTACGGGGTGGTAAACAGCACCTGCTTTTCACGCTCCGGAGTGATATCCATGCCCGCCATCACGGCTTCTACGCGACGGAATTTCAGGCTTGGGATCAGGCTGTCAAACGCCTGGTTAGAGAAAGTGCAGGTTGCATCAATCTCTTTACACAGCGCTTGTGCCAGGTCGACGTCAAAACCAACGATCTGGTTGTTTGCATCAATCGATTCAAACGGAGGATAGGATGCTTCGGTAGCAAAACGAATGGTTTCGGCAGCTGTGGCGGAAAGACTAAAACCTGCAATTAACGCGGCAATCAGAACTTTTTTCATTGTTGTTATCCCGAATCTTAGTGAGAGAGATAGTTTTTAAATGCTTCGGTTTGTGGCTCGGTAAAGCAGCTCGCGTCGCCTTGTTCTACGATATGACCATTTTCCATATACACCACTCGGCTGGCGGTTTTACGCGCCACTTCAACTTCGTGGGTGACGATCACCTGGGTAATATTCGTTTCTGCCAGCTCACGAATGATGCTGACGATTTGTGCCGTAATTTCCGGGTCCAGTGCGGCGGTCGGTTCATCGAACAGCAGTACCTGCGGTTCCATCATCAACGCACGGGCAATAGCAACACGCTGCTGCTGACCACCAGAAAGATGCAGCGGGTAACGATCGCTATAAGGTTTGAGACGCAGACGTTCCAGCAGTTTTTCTGCACGGGCCAGCGCCTGATCTTTACTCAACCCCAGTACACGGCAGGGCGCTTCAATCAGGTTTTGCTGCACGGTCAGATGCGGCCACAGGTTGTATTGCTGAAACACCATGCCAACGTTACGACGCAAATCGCGAATCGCTTTGTCAGAGGGTGTTTTGGTAAAATCGAAATGGTTGCCTGCAATGTTGAGCGTACCGGAGCGCGGCATCTCAAGCAGATTGAGTACACGCAGCAGCGAGCTTTTACCCGCGCCGCTGGGGCCAAGTAACACCAGCGTTTCGCCCTGTGGGCAATCCAGCGTGATATCGAACAGCGCCTGATGCGCGCCGTAGAAGCAATTAATGCCGTTTAATTGAATACTCATTGACACTCGTATACTGGCAGTCTGATAGCTATTGAGGTCGAAGATAGTACCTTTGACAGAATAATTATGCAATATTTCTGCTTTAAAAGTTAAAAGCAAAGCGCATTATTCAATAAACATAGCACAAAATAACGGGGGCGGTGGTCGGTGAGCATAAATGTCGGCATTCCTCACGAAATGCCGGACAATTTACGGGGTTTATTGGTTGATCAAGGCGTTAGCGATTCTCGATGGACTGACGGAGCGTACCCGCTGTGGCATGAACGCTGCCGCCTAAATAGCGTACATCGTCGATCACCCAACACTGGCCTTCCTGAATCATTAACACTTCATCCTGCCAGCTCTGATCACCCTGTTTTAGATCCACACGCAGAGGAATATTTCGCGCATCACGATTCGGGATTGTTGAGGCACTGGCAACACGGGCGCTCTCTGGCAAGGTTGTGCGACTGGAGAATGGATCGTTGGTCAGTAGTTCCCGATGGTTATTATCCCGGGAGGCATCGCTAAGCAGTGTCGCCAGTTTGTCGCTCAGATAAGGGCGCAAGGCGGTGATGTCGTTGCTGCGGTGCAAAATGCGGTAGTCATAAAATTGCTGGGCCACGTTATCCGGGCCTCCTTCAACGCAAGGACCACTGCGTGTGCCGTTATCTTTATAAGCTGGAGTGACTGTGGTGCAGGCACTGAGGAGCAGTGCGCAGGGGATAAGCATTGTCAATTTGCTGTAGCGCATAATGATTTCCTTATAAGCGATCGCTCTGAAAGCGTTCTACGATAATAATGATATCCTTTCAATAATAGCGTATCAGTCTGATAATGCTTTAGAGATCGAAGGCTTAACAAACAAGGAGATCGATCATGCAATTTTCTACAACCCCAACTCTGGAAGGCCAGACCATCGTTGAATATTGCGGTGTGGTGACCGGCGAAGCGATTTTAGGTGCCAATATTTTCCGTGATTTCTTTGCCGGTATCCGCGATATCGTTGGCGGACGTTCCGGTGCGTATGAAAAAGAACTGCGTAAAGCACGGGAGATCGCCTTTGAGGAATTAGGCTCCCAGGCGCGGGCGCTGGGAGCCGATGCCGTCGTCGGTATTGATATCGACTACGAAACGGTCGGGCAAAACGGCAGTATGCTGATGGTTAGCGTCAGCGGTACGGCGGTGAAAACGCGTCGATGAGAAGAGTCTTCTGGCTGATCGCTGCCGCTCTGTTACTGGCAGGGTGTGCAGGCGAAAAAGGCATTGTCGAGAAAGAGGGATATCAGCTTGATACCCGACGCCAGGCGCAGGCGGCGTATCCGCGCATTAAAGTGCTGGTGATCCACTACACCGCAGATGATTTTGATAGCTCGCTGGCGACACTGACCGATAAGCAGGTCAGCTCGCATTATCTGGTCCCTGCGGTACCACCGCGATACAACGGTAAACCGCGCATCTGGCAACTGGTGCCGGAACAAGAACTGGCCTGGCATGCGGGGATTAGCGCTTGGCGCGGGGCAACGCGCCTTAACGACACCTCTATTGGCATTGAGCTGGAAAACCGTGGCTGGCAAAAATCGGCCGGAGTGAAATATTTTGCCCCGTTTGAACCGGCACAGATTCAGGCGCTTATTCCACTGGCGAAAGATATTATTGCCCGTTATCACATCAAGCCGGAAAACGTAGTGGCACATGCGGATATCGCACCGCAGCGCAAAGACGATCCGGGGCCATTATTTCCCTGGCAGCAACTGGCGCAGCAGGGGATTGGTGCCTGGCCGGATGCGCAGCGGGTTAACTTTTACCTTGCCGGGCGCGCGCCGCACACACCGGTAGATACCGCGTCATTGCTGGAGCTTTTGGCGCGCTACGGTTATGACGTTAAACCTGATATGACACCGCGCGAGCAGCGGCGCGTGATTATGGCATTCCAGATGCATTTCCGCCCGACGTTATATAACGGCGAAGCGGATGCAGAAACTCAGGCGATTGCCGAAGCATTGCTGGAGAAATACGGGCAGGATTAGCGCGGCAGTTTTCCGTGGTCGCGTAGCCAGGCGGCAGTTTTCTCGATACCTTCATCCAGGGTGATGACCGGCTGATAACCTAACTCTTCCTGCGCACGCGTAATATCCAGCGTAAAGTCAAAATTCAACTTGGAGACGCCGTAGTGGGTCAGCGGCGGCTCTTTTGCTGACTTGCGGCCTAAACGCTCCATGCTGCGGGCGATCATATCCAGCATCGGGTAGGGGACGGAACGAATACGACAGTCAATATTCAACTCGTCGATCAGCTTCTGCACGATGCTGCGCAGTGTGCGATGCTCGCCGTTGGTGATGTTGTACACACGCCCGGAAGGTAGCTTATCGCAGGCTTCCTGGCTTGCCAGCCACATTGCGTGCACGGCATTTTCATAGTAGGTCATATCGACCAGCGCACTGCCGCCATGCGGTAACAGAATACTGCCGTAGTGGTGCATCATATGCGCCAGACGGGGAATAAAGACTTTATCGTGCGGTCCGAACAGACTTTGTGGGCGCAGAATAGTAAAGCGCGTTTGTGGATTCGCCTGCGAAAGCATATTGATCACTTCTTCGCTGGCTGCTTTGCTGCGGGCAAACTCGTTGGCGAAGCGGTGAGGGCGAAAATCTTCTTTAATATCGCGATGGTGGTGATAATCGAAGTACAGGGAGGGGGAAGAGATATGAATAAAGTTACGCACACCCCAGGCGACAGCCCATTCACCCAGGCGGCGAGTGGCGCGAACGTTAGCCAGATCGAAAGCCTGTTGTGTCCCCCAGGGTGAGGTAAAGCTGGAGCAGTGCCACAGCGTATCAATGCCCGCGAGCATCACTTTAGCTTGTGATGAAACCAGCTCGGTCAGATCCGCCGGAACAAACTCTGCGCCCATTTTTTCCAGCAATTTGCCCATTGCCTCGTTGCGACCGGTCGCTCGCACGCTGATGCCTTTCTGGCATAAAAACTCTACCGCGTTTCGACCTAAGCCGCTGGTGGCGCCGGTAACCAGTACCTTCATATCAATCCACTGTTGTTGAGAAAATAACGTGCGCATTCTTCCGTGATTTCCCCCATGATGCAATGGGAAACATGAAAGAATAACGCAGGTTTTGTCGATTAATCTGTGCTTTGTTCTGCCAGTCTGGCGATTTGTTTTGCCATTCCGCGAAAAATAAACAGATGCGCGGGGATCATCAATAACCAGTAAAACAGCCCCGGCATACCGTGCGGATGCCAGAAAGCGCGGACATCGATAGTACGATAGTCGCCTTTATCTTCCAGGCTAAAACACAGTCGTCCCAGCCCCGGCGCTTTCATGCCAAATAACAACGTAAGTTGTTTTTCCGGTTCAACGACAATCACTTTCCAGCTATCTACCGCATCGCCAGTCTGTAAATATTCGCGCTCCGGGCGGCCTTTCGCCAGCTTATGACCGATCGCGCGGTCCATCAACGCCCGTGTCTGCCACAAAATATTGCCAAAGAAATAACGCTCTTTACCGCCGATTTGGTTCACTACCTGCCATAAAGCAGCAAGGCTGGCGGACGTTTTAACGGTAAACCCCGCCTGTTTGGCAAAATAACCGTACTCCGGTCGCCAGCGGGCAAAGGCCTGAGCGTCGTAGCCCCAGTCGCTGGAGTTGACCAGTTTTTCCTCCTCTTTCAACGTGCTACGTACCGCGTCATCGAAAGCGATCAGCCGTTGTGGGATGAGGGCACGTAGCGCGGTATCATCCGCCAGCAGATCGTGTTTCAGCCCCTGAATCAACGCCCTGGCGGTGGTGGGCGGTACGGAAGTAATCACATTGAGAAACCACACCGAAATCCAGCGGGTGGGGAGGGGGATGGGGATCAACCAGCGGCGCTTACCGCTCACCGCCATAAAATGTTCAAACTGTTGCTGATAACTGAGCACCTCTGGTCCGGCGGCTTCGAAGATGCGGTGTTCGCTGGCCGGATGATCTAACAACGCCACCAGATAGTGCAGCAAGTTTTCCAGCGCGATGGGCGTGGTGCGTGAACGTACCCAGCGTGGCGGCGTTAACACTGGCAGGTTGTAGACCATATCGCGCATGACTTCGAACGCCGCTGAACCTGCGCCAACGATAATTCCGGCCCGAAGTTCGGTCACAGGTACATTCGCTTCACGAAGAATGTCCGCCGTAGCCTGACGAGCACGCAGATGATCCGACTGCTCATGTGGCGGGGCCTGCAACGAACTGAGAAAGATTAATTGCTTAACTGGTACTTCACGTAGCGCATCGCGGACGTTGAGAGCCACCTGGCGCTCCTGAGCGATAAAATCGCCGCCTTCGCCCATGCTGTGCACCAGAAAATAGACGGTATCGATATCCTGCAACAGGGCCGGAAGGTTATCCGGCCAGCTGAGATCGACTTTATGGCAACTGACGTTTGCCAGTTGCAGCTTTGCAAGCCTGTCGACATGACGTGCCGCCGCCAGGATCTGATGCCCTTGCTGGCTGAGTGTGCGCACCAGATGCTGACCAATGTAGCCACTGGCACCGAGAACTAAAATGCGTTGCGGCACGTCTCTCTCCTTAACGCGCCAGGAATGCGCGCCAGTGGGCGGCGACTTCCGCCAGTTGTTCGCGCGAGACGTCAAGATGCGTCACCAGGCGGACAATCGGCGAGGCGTTAATCAGCACGTTTCTCGCTTTCATGTATTCGCCTAACGCGGCAGCATTTTCTTCCCCGACGCGAACAAACAGCATATTAGTGTCCTGACGCATCACATCCGCGCCTGCTTCACGCAGTTGCTCCGCCATCCAGGCGGCGTTGTCGTGATCTTCCTGCAACCGTGCGACGTTATTTTTCAGCGCATACATCCCGGCGGCAGCCAGAATCCCGGACTGACGCATCCCGCCACCGGCCATTTTCCGCCAGCGGATGGCACGTTTAATGTAATCACGATTACCGACGAGTAATGAACCGACTGGCGTCCCAAGACCTTTCGACAGGCAAATGGTGAACGAATCACAATATTGCGTGATCTCTTTCAGTTCGCAGCCGTAAGCCACCACGGCATTAAAGATGCGCGCACCGTCAACATGCAGCGCCAGATTGCGCTCGCGGGTAAATTCCCATGCTTCTTTCAGGTATTCACGCGGCAGCACTTTGCCGTTGTGGGTGTTTTCCAGACTGAGTAATTTGGTGCGGGCGAAATGGATATCGTCGGGTTTGATTTTCATCGCCACTTTATCCAGCGGTAGCGTGCCGTCGGCAGCCGCGTCGATGGGTTGCGGCTGAATACTGCCCAGCACCGCTGCGCCACCGGCTTCAAACAGATAGTTATGCGCGGCCTGACCGACAATATACTCTTCGCCACGTTCACAGTGACTGAGCAGAGCGACCAGGTTGGCCTGAGTGCCGGTAGGCAGAAAAATGGCGGCTTCTTTACCGGAAAGCTCTGCTGCATAGTCCTGCAGAGCATTAACGGTAGGGTCGTCTCCGTAAACGTCGTCCCCAACCGGGGCGGCCATCATCGCTTCGAGCATGGCGCGGCTCGGTCGGGTAACGGTATCACTGCGTAAATCAATCATGGCATGTCCTTATTATGACGGGAAATGCCACCCTTTTTACCTTAGCCAGTTCGTTTTCGCCAGTTCGATCACTTCATCGCCGCGTCCGCTGATAATTGCGCGCAACATATACAGGCTAAAACCTTTGGCCTGTTCGAGTTTGATCTGCGGTGGAATGGCTAACTCTTCTTTGGCGACCACCACATCCACCAACACCGGACCGTCGATAGAGAAGGCGCGTTGCAGGGCTTCATCAACTTCAGACGCTTTTTCTACACGGATACCCGTAATGCCGCACGCTTCGGCAATGCGGGCAAAGTTTGTGTCGTGTAGTTCGGTGCCGTCAGTCAAATAGCCACCAGCTTTCATCTCCATCGCCACAAAGCCCAGCACGCTGTTGTTAAAGACGACAATTTTCACTGGCAGTTTCATCTGCACTACTGAGAGGAAATCGCCCATCAACATGCTAAAACCGCCATCGCCGCACATGGCGACCACCTGACGTTCTGGCTCTGTCGCCTGCGCACCCAGCGCCTGCGGCATGGCGTTAGCCATCGAACCGTGGTTAAACGAACCTAACAGGCGACGCTTGCCGTTCATTTTTAGATAACGTGCCGCCCACACCGTTGGCGTACCAACGTCACAGGTGAAAATAGCGTCATCGGCGGCAAAATGACTAATTTGCTGCGCCAGATATTGCGGGTGAATGGCTTTCTCGCTCGGTTTAGCTAAATCGTCCAGCCCTTTGCGGGCGTCGCGGTAATCTTCCAGCGCTTTATCCAGAAACTTGCGATCGGCTTTTTCTTCCACCAATGGAAGCAATGCACGCAGAGTCGACTTGATATCGCCGACCAGTGCCATATCCACCTTGCTGTGAGCGCCGATGCTGGCTGGGTTGATATCAATCTGAATGATTTTGGCATCGGTCGGGTAGAAGGCGCGGTAGGGAAATTGCGTGCCGAGTAGCACTAACGTGTCGGCGTTCATCATGGTATGGAAACCTGACGAGAAGCCGATTAACCCGGTCATTCCAACATCATACGGATTATCGTATTCGACATGTTCTTTACCGCGCAGGGCATGAACAATAGGCGCTTTAATTTTCCCGGCAAACTCAACTAACTCTTTATGCGCCCCCGCGCAGCCGCTGCCACACATCAGGGCGATATTGCTGGAATAACGCAGCAGTTGCGCCAGTTTGCGTAACTCTTCTTCTTCCGGCGTCACGACTGGTTGTGGCGCATGATACCAGTGCGTGGTTGCCCCTTCTGGCGCAGGTTTTAACGCCACGTCGCCTGGTAACACGACAACCGAAACGCCACGGTTAAGCACCGCTTTGCGCATGGCAATCGCCAGTACTTGTGGGATCTGCTCCGGGCTGGAAACCAGCTCGCAATAGTGACTACATTCGCGGAATAGCTCTTGTGGGTGGGTTTCCTGGAAATAGCCGCTGCCAATTTCGCTGGAGGGAATATGAGCGGCAATCGCCAGTACCGGAACGTGATTGCGGTGGCAATCGAACAGGCCGTTGATTAAGTGCAGGTTGCCGGGGCCGCACGATCCGGCGCAGACCGCCAGTTCTCCGCTAAGTTGTGCTTCAGCGCCAGCGGCAAAGGCCGCCACTTCTTCGTGGCGGGTGGACATCCACTCGATGGTGCCTATGCGATTAAGACTGTCACTAAGACCGTTCAGAGAGTCGCCAGTGACTCCCCAGATGCGTTTCACCCCTGCCGATTCGAGTGTTTTGGCGATATAAGCTGCAACCGTTTGTTTCATGGTTCTCCATCTCCTGAATGTGATAACGGTAACAAGTTTAGTTCATCTGACGGAGGGGGAAGGGATGGGAGAGAAAGGAGGCACTAACGGTTAAATAGCCCGATGAAAGGAATGTCATCGGGCATAAGGCGATTATGCGAGAACCAAATCCCCCTGCGGATGGCAGGAGCAGGCCAGTACGTAACCTTCAGCGATTTCGGCGTCGGTCAGCGTCATTGTACTGCTCACCGTATATTCACCGGAAACTACTTTTGTCTTACAGCAGCCGCAAACACCCGCACGGCAGGCAGCGACAACCGGAACGTTATTGCTTTCCAGCGCCTCCAGTAGCGTGGTGCCAACCGGGGCGTAAAATTCTCGTGCCGGTTGCAGTTTGGTGAATTTCAGACCGCTGGTCGCCGCTTCTGCTACTGGGGTGAAGAATTTCTCTTTAAAGAAACGCGTCACGCCGAGCGCTTTCACTTCCTGCTCTACCCAATCCATATACGGAGCCGGGCCGCAGGTCATCACGGTACGTGAAGCTAAGTCAGGTACACCTGCCAGCAGTTCGCGAGTGAGACGACCAGCGATAAAGCCTTCGGTAACGTTATTTTCTGCCACCAGCGTTACCGGATAGTTACGCCACTCATCGGCGAAAATAACATCCTGCGGCGTACGCACGTTGTAGATCACCCGCACATCGGCCTGTGGACGGTTCTTCGCAAGCCAGCGACGCATCGACATAATCGGCGTGACGCCGCAGCCTGCCGCCAGCAACAGGAATTTATCTTCTGCTTTATCGTCGCAGGTAAATTCCCCCATCGCGTCCGAAAGCCAGAGATAATCACCGCGTTTTACATCGCGCGTCAGCCACTGGGAGCCGACACCGTCATCAATCCGCCGCACGGTCAGGGTGATATATTCACTCACGCCTGGCGTGGAGGAAATGGTGTAAGCACGCAGCGTTTCCGCTGAGTTTCGCACGCTGACCAGTGCATATTGCCCGGCGCGATATGGGTAGTAATCGTGGCAAATCAGGGAAATCGTCCACACATCCGGCGTTTCTTGCGTAATGTGATGAACCTGCATCCGCCACGGGCATTGATTCGTTGGCATCGTCATCGACAAACTCCTTACGCGCTCAACAGTTGCTTCATGTCTTCTTCAACAGTGGTGATAGAACGCAGGCCAAATTTCTCGTTCAGCACCGCCAGCAGGTCTGGTGTCAGGAAACCAGGTGCAGTCGGGCCGGTGACGATATTTTTCACGCCCAGAGAAAGCAGCGTCAGCAGAATGACGATCGCTTTCTGTTCAAACCAGGAGAGCACCAGCGACAGCGGCAGATCGTTGACACCGCAGCCCAGTTTCTCTGCCAGAGTGACAGCCAGAATAATCGCTGAGTAAGCATCGTTACATTGACCTGCATCTACCAGACGCGGCAGACCTTCGATATCGCCAAACTCAAGTTTGTTAAAGCGATATTTACCACAGGCGAGGGTCAGGATCAGGCAGTCATCCGGCACGCTGGTGGCGAAATCGGTGAAGTAGTGGCGCTCGCCGCGTGCGCCGTCACAGCCACCAAGCAGGAAGATATGACGCAGTTTTTCACGGCTAACCAGATCAATCAGCGTATCGGCTGCACCAAGCAGCGTCTGGCGACCAAAGCCCACGGTGATCAGGTGAGGAATTTCGCTGTACGGGAAGCCCGCCATTTGTTGCGCCTGGGCGATGACCGCAGAAAAATCTTCGCCATCCAGATGACGCACACCCGGCCAGCCAACGATGCTGCGGGTCCAGATACGATCGTCATAAGCGCCTACGGTTGGGTCGATGATGCAGTTCGAGGTCATCACGATGGGGCCAGGGAAACGAGCGAACTCCACTTGCTGATTCTGCCAGCCGCTGCCGTAGTTACCGACCAGATGCTTGAATTTACGCAGCTCCGGGTAGCCATGCGCAGGCAGCATTTCGCCGTGGGTGTAAACATTAACGCCCGTGCCTTCGGTCTGTTCCAGCAGGTTGTAGAGATCTTTGAGATCGTGACCGGAAATCAGGATGCATTTACCCGCCGTCGCTTTGACGTTGACCTGGGTTGGCGTCGGGTGACCGTATTTACCGGTTTCGCCTGCATCCAGAATGCTCATCACTTTGAAGTTCATCTGGCCGATTTCCATTGAACACTCAAGAAGCGCGTTCATATCGGCAGGCCAGGTCCCCAGCCACGCCATGATTTTATGATACTGGGCATAAATATCGTTGTCGTATTGACCGAGAACATGCGCGTGTTCCATATAGGCCGCTGCACCTTTCAGGCCATACAGGCACAGCAGACGCAGGCCGAGAATGTTTTCGCCAATCGCCGCTTTATCTTTGTTAGGGGTAAATTCTGCTGCCTGACGTTGCAGCTCGCCGAGATCGTCGCTCACCAGTTGCAGGTCAGCCATCGGGTTATCGACGCGCGCGTTGGCATCTACAGCCAGGCATTGCGCTTTCAGCGCCTCGCGCAGGGCAATCGCTTCACGAGCGTAGCCGACAATACGCGGAGAATCGAAGTTAACGTTGGTCAGGGTTGAGAAAAAGGCACGTGGCGCGAAGCTGTCAACATCGTGGTTGATGATGCCGTATTCACGCGCTTTTACCGCCCAGGCAGAAAGCCCTTGCAGCGCCGCGATGAGTAAATCCTGAAGGTCAGAAGTTTCCGCCGTTTTACCACACATCCCCTGCGCGTATGAGCAGCCGTTTCCTGCCGGAGTACGGATAGTTTGTTCACATTGCACACAAAACATGATCACACCTTTTAAAGTTATATTTAATATACATGTTTAAGGTTAAGACGCTTAACGCGGGGATAAAAGGGATTTTTCATGCAACTTTAAGGGAGATTGATTTAGCGCAATTTTGGCGGCAGGGATCTACCGCCAGAGAGGTATTACGCAGAGAAAAAGGCGATGAGGATCGGCACTAACAGGCTAAGAATAAAACCGTGAACAATTGCCGCCGGGACCATATCCAGCCCGCCAGTACGTTGAAGAACGGGCAGGGTGAAATCCATTGATGTGGCACCGCATAAGCCCAGTGCAGTAGAGCGGCTGCGGCGAATCAGCCCAGGGATCAACATAATAGCAATCAGTTCACGGGCCAGATCATTAAAAAACGCCGCGCTCCCGATTACCGGACCAAAAGATTCGGTCAATAAAATACCGGAAAGAGAATACCAGCCGAAACCGGAGGCCATTGCCAGCGCGGTATTGATGGGGAGATCAAGAATAAAGGCGTTAATTAAACCACCAATTAATGAACTGACAACCACCACCACGGCGACAATCATTCCCCGGCGATTAAGGACAATCTGCTTTAAGGTCATGCCATTATTGCGCAACTGAATACCAACGAGGAAAAGTAGCAAAATTAACGTGTATTCACTGGCTTCGGTCGCGTGTTGTAAGAAAGCCAGTCCACTCAGACCAATGGCAAAACCAATCACTACTACGCCGCACAGTTTTAGCGACTCCAGCGCCATCGCAATACGCGACGGGAGTTTTTCTTGCTGATGGTGGTTGCGCCACGGCAGGCCTCGCTCCAGCCACATCAGGGCGGCAATATTACACAGTAAAATAACGGTAATACTGACGGCAGAATAATGCAGAATCGCCAACAGGTTACTGGCGAGGTTATCGAGAAACGCCAGACTGATACCCATAAAAAAGAGAATAAGGTAAACCATCCAGCTTAATAGCTGATTAATAACTTTTAACGCAGCTTGTTGGCGAAGCGGAATGAGGTAACCCACAATCAGGGGAACCAGAATGATTAACAGCCCAGAAAACATGAAAACCCAGTCCTTGCAAAGATGAAGTCGAAATGCGCGATGACACACTACTGAAAGCGGAAGGACGAGTAAAGTTGCAATTAAAAGGAAATGTTATGCATCAGAGGGGGATTTTTAATCCTATCTGAGTGTTTAGCATTGTTGCGCTCCTTTCATGTGCAATGCCATATAAAGCCACTGGCGCAGGGAGCGCGCAGGGGGCGGCCAGTCGCCGCCGCCCCCTGCACCCCCGGGCTCTGGCGAACAAAATCGCCGCTGCGCGGTACCTTCAGCTTATCCCCTTCGGCTACCGGGTCGGGCGCGAGGTAACGTCCTGTAAGACGCGCCCTCAGCCCACATCCATGTGGGCTGCCCCGGCCTTCGGGGAACGCTTCAGCGATTTTGACGCCACCAACACCCGTGCGGTTTGTAACGTCGAAGATAAAACAACCAGGGCAGATAAAATGCCAATGCTAATTAATTACGTTTTTCCAGCAGGGTCCGGTAAATCAGACCACCGATAATGCCGCCGACAATTGGCACCACCCAGAAGAACCACAGTTGTTCTAATGCCCAGCCGCCCTGGAAGATAGCAACCGCGGTGCTGCGCGCCGGGTTAACAGAAGTGTTAGTCACCGGAATACTAATTAAGTGAATCAGGGTTAAGGCCAGACCAATAGCGATCGGCGCAAAACCTGCCGGCGCGAATTTGTCGGTTGCGCCGTGGATCACCAACAGGAAACCTGCACTCAATACCAGTTCAACTACCAGCGCGGAAAGCATGGAATAACCGCCTGGTGAATGCTCGCCATAACCGTTAGAAGCAAAACCGCTGGCTGCCGCGTCAAAACCCGTTTTACCACTGGCAATTAAATACAGCAGCGCCGCTGCAACAATACCGCCGACAACCTGGGCAATTACGTAGCCAACGACTTCTTTTGCCGGAAAACGTCCGCCAGCCCATAAACCAATAGTGACCGCCGGGTTAAAATGACCACCAGAAATATGACCAACAGCAAAGGCCATCGTCAGAACGGTCAGACCGAACGCCAACGCCACGCCGGCAAAACCAATGCCTAATTCCGGGAAGCCTGCGGCCAGTACAGCACTACCACAGCCACCAAAAACAAGCCAGAAAGTACCAAAACATTCAGCTGCTAATTTTCTGAACATATCCACCTCAATTAAAAATTGACCCTGTGAAAAATATGGTCGTTTTATAGGGTCGTCGTAAAAAAGTGACGACGGAAATAATGCGCGGCTATTTTAAAAACGAAGGCGAGTCATTCACCAGATAAATAAATCCAGTAAATTTGATTTAGGGCAACAGCGGGTTGCCCCATATAGTCATTTGTCTGATTGACAGTGTAGTGCAAGCAAAAGATTTAATCCTTTAGGCGTAATAAAAAATAATTTATCATGCTAATTATTTGATTTTGTTGTTTTTGCAGACTTATCAGCAAGAGGGAGTATAACGCGATTATTCGCTCATTTTTCAGACATTTGCCATGCTTAAATGTGATGTCATCACGTATTAGCAAGGCCTTTCCCGTTATACTGCCAGCGTAAAGGATAAGTCACATATTTCTGGAGGGGATATGATTCTTGAGCGCGTTGAAATTGTGGGTTTTCGCGGTATCAACCGTTTGTCGTTGATGCTCGAACAAAACAACGTCCTGATTGGGGAGAACGCGTGGGGTAAATCCAGCTTGCTGGACGCCTTAACCCTGCTGCTATCGCCAGAATCAGATCTCTACCATTTTGAGCGCGACGATTTCTGGTTCCCGCCGGGAGATATCAACGGGCGAGAACATCATCTGCATATTATTTTGACCTTCCGCGAATCGCTGCCAGGCCGACATCGGGTTCGCCGTTATCGGCCGCTGGAAGCGTGCTGGACGCCATGCACCGATGGCTATCACCGTATTTTTTATCGTCTGGAAGGGGAGAGTGCGGAAGACGGCAGCGTGATGACACTGCGCAGTTTTCTCGATAAAGACGGACATCCGATTGATGTCGAGGATATTAACGATCAGGCACGCCATCTGGTGCGTTTAATGCCGGTGCTGCGCTTGCGTGATGCCCGTTTTATGCGCCGTATTCGTAACGGCACGGTGCCAAATGTTCCCAATGTGGAAGTCACCGCGCGCCAGCTCGATTTCCTCGCCCGTGAGTTGTCCTCACATCCGCAAAATCTCTCTGATGGACAGATTCGTCAGGGACTTTCCGCAATGGTGCAGTTGCTTGAGCATTATTTCTCTGAGCAGGGGGCTGGACAGGCGCGATATCGTTTAATGCGGCGGCGGGCCAGCAATGAGCAACGAAGCTGGCGCTATCTGGATATCATCAACCGGATGATTGACCGACCTGGAGGGCGCTCGTATCGGGTTATTTTGCTCGGCCTGTTTGCAACTTTATTGCAGGCAAAAGGCACATTGCGACTGGATAAAGACGCCCGTCCATTGTTGCTGATTGAAGATCCAGAAACCCGTTTACACCCCATTATGCTTTCAGTTGCCTGGCATCTGTTGAATCTTCTGCCATTGCAGCGCATTGCCACCACCAACTCGGGTGAGTTGCTTTCGTTAACTCCAGTGGAACATGTTTGCCGCCTGGTGCGTGAATCTTCTCGTGTTGCCGCCTGGCGTCTGGGGCCAAGTGGCTTGAGCACCGAAGACAGCCGCCGCATCTCTTTTCACATTCGTTTTAATCGTCCGTCATCGCTGTTTGCTCGCTGCTGGTTGCTGGTGGAAGGGGAAACAGAAACCTGGGTTATCAACGAACTGGCGCGCCAGTGTGGACACCATTTCGATGCCGAAGGGATTAAGGTCATTGAGTTTGCCCAGTCCGGGCTAAAGCCACTGGTTAAATTTGCCCGCCGAATGGGGATTGAATGGCATGTACTGGTCGATGGCGATGAAGCAGGGAAGAAATATGCCGCTACGGTACGCAGCCTGTTGAATAATGATCGGGAAGCCGAACGAGAACATTTAACGGCGTTACCGGCGCTGGATATGGAACATTTTATGTATCGCCAGGGATTTTCCGATGTGTTCCACCGCGTGGCGCAAATCCCGGAAAATGTACCGATGAATCTGCGCAAAATTATCTCGAAAGCGATCCATCGCTCTTCCAAACCCGATCTTGCCATTGAAGTGGCAATGGAGGCCGGACGTCGTGGTGTGGACTCCGTACCGACGCTGCTGAAAAAAATGTTCTCACGCGTGCTGTGGCTGGCGCGCGGTCGCGCGGATTAACCGCGAAACATCGTGGCCATTTGTGGCTGAATAGCGTCGAGCATCTCATAGCGCCGACGGTATTCAGCCCGTTTTTTACTGGCGATTTCGGCAATCTCTTTTCGTGCTATCTGTGCTGGAAGGCGGTAATGGCGTTCAGCATCACATACGCCGCCAACCGATTCCCAGAAAGCGTTGTAATCGGCATGGATCTTGCCTTCTTTATCACGATAACGCAGGCTGCGGTAAATATGCGTTTCATTGCTGACGGCAATAATCTGCTCTACCTGCAAACGTTGGGCAAACAGACAGGCCGCTTCCATCACGAGGCGTTTGGGAAATAGCCCGTGGCAGGCTTTCGTCGCATTCTGGATTTCCTGATGTGGAATTTCCCATTTTGCGCCTTGCAGTCCGCCAATAAACATCGTTCTTTTCCCCTGATATTCACACAGGGTAAACGTGATCTCTGCCAGAGGAATACCTTCGCTGTTGCGAAACAGGATTGTGCTGTCACCTTCTTTATCCATTGAGATCATCATGGTCAGCTCAAGCGTGAACTGCTCGCCGTTTTTGCCTTCCAGCTTCGCCAGTTGCAGCCCGGGGGTATTCAAATATAAGCTGAATTCTTCCGCCGACATACATCCGCGGAGTAACGCATAATGGTAACGTAACGCCTCCAGCAATTGCTTACGGCTAAGATTCGCCGCAAGGTAAGGGCGATGCAGACGCACAGGCAGTCGCGGTTGGCGCGTTAACAACACATTGAGATTAGGCCAGTGGGAAAGTTCGTTCATCCACTCAACGCTTAAACGCGGCATAATCAACGAGCGCAGCAAAAATTTCTGGCGAAAACTACGGCGATGCCAGAATTTACCCGGCCGACACTGTCCACGTGCCAGACTAAGAAAAAGTGACAGGCTGCTGAGAGATTCAGATGGCGTAAAGGTCCGTTCAGTTAGCTGCGACATATTCATGAAATCAATGGTTATACATGACGTCGATTTCACCATTGCGTATCTTAACCAAACATCAATAGTGTGATTACTAACGTAAATTTTAGGGTTTTGTTGATATTTCGTTGAAGTTAATGACCCGGATTGGCATATGGAGTATTCAGAATATTTATGAAAAAGCGGAAAACCGTGAAGAAGCGTTACGTTATTGCGCTGGTGATAGTCATCGCCGGACTGATTACGTTATGGAGAATTCTTAACGCACCCGTGCCGACTTATCAGACACTGATTGTGCGCCCCGGTGATTTACAGCAAAGCGTGCTGGCGACCGGAAAGCTGGACGCGCTGCGTAAGGTTGACGTGGGCGCGCAGGTCAGCGGTCAGTTGAAAACTCTGTCGGTGGCGATTGGCGATAAAGTAAAAAAAGACCAGCTTTTAGGGGTTATTGATCCTGAACAGGCTGAAAACCAGATTAAGGAGGTCGAAGCAACGCTGATGGAGCTACGTGCGCAGCGGCAGCAGGCGGAAGCG
The DNA here is from genome assembly GCF_948475835.1 of uncultured Escherichia sp. Lineage (NCBI taxonomy): Bacteria > Pseudomonadati > Pseudomonadota > Gammaproteobacteria > Enterobacterales > Enterobacteriaceae > Escherichia > uncultured Escherichia sp. The sequence continues at coordinate 37,748 of NZ_CAOLGM010000006.1, forward strand.
GAGCTGAAACTGGCGCGGGTGACGTATTCCCGTCAGCAACGTCTGGCACAAACGCAGGCGGTTTCACAGCAGGATCTCGACACCGCCGCGACGGAGATGGCTGTGAAACAGGCGCAAATTGGCACCATTGACGCGCAAATCAAGCGCAATCAGGCCTCTCTCGATACGGCTAAAACCAATCTCGATTACACTCGCATCGTTGCCCCGATGGCCGGGGAAGTCACGCAAATCACCACTCTGCAAGGCCAGACGGTGATTGCCGCACAACAAGCACCGAACATTCTGACGCTGGCAGATATGAGCACCATGCTGGTAAAAGCGCAGGTTTCTGAAGCGGATGTAATCCACCTGAAGCCGGGGCAAAAAGCCTGGTTTACGGTACTTGGCGATCCACTGACGCGCTACGAGGGGCAAATCAAGGATGTACTACCGACGCCGGAAAAGGTTAACGACGCTATTTTCTATTACGCCCGTTTTGAAGTCCCCAACCCCAATGGTTTGCTGCGGCTGGATATGACTGCGCAAGTGCATATTCAGCTCACCGATGTGAAAAATGTGCTGACGATCCCTCTGTCGGCGTTAGGCGATCCGGTTGGCGATAATCGTTATAAAGTCAAATTGTTGCGTAATGGTGAAACACGCGAGCGTGAAGTGACGATTGGCGCACGTAACGATACCGATGTTGAGATTGTCAAAGGGCTTGAAGCGGGCGATGAAGTGGTGATTGGTGAGGCCAAACCAGGAGCTGCACAATGACGCCTTTGCTCGAATTAAAGGATATTCGTCGCAGCTATCCTGCCGGTGATGAGCAGGTTGAGGTGCTGAAGGGCATCACCCTCGATATTTATGCCGGTGAGATGGTAGCGATTGTTGGCGCTTCAGGTTCCGGTAAATCGACCCTGATGAATATTCTCGGCTGTCTGGATAAGGCCACCAGCGGCACCTATCGCGTCGCCGGTCAGGATGTTGCCACACTGGACGCCGATGCGCTGGCGCAACTGCGCCGCGAGCATTTCGGCTTTATTTTCCAGCGTTACCATTTACTTTCGCATTTAACCGCCGAGCAGAACGTTGAAGTACCCGCCGTCTATGCCGGTCTTGAGCGGAAACAGCGGCTGCTTCGCGCCCAGGGGTTACTGCAACGACTGGGGCTGGAAGACCGTACAGAGTATTATCCGGCACAGCTTTCGGGTGGTCAGCAACAGCGCGTCAGCATCGCGCGGGCATTGATGAACGGCGGTCAGGTAATTCTTGCCGATGAACCAACCGGCGCACTGGACAGCCATTCTGGCGAAGAGGTGATGGCGATCCTGCATCAGCTGCGCGATCGCGGGCATACGGTGATTATCGTCACCCACGATCCGCAGGTCGCTGCTCAGGCCGAGCGGGTGATCGAAATTCGCGACGGCGAAATTGTGCGCAATCCTCCCGCCATTGAAAAAGTGAATGTTGCTGGCGGGACGGAGCCTGTTGTCAACACGGTGTCTGGCTGGCGGCAGTTTGTCAGCGGTTTTAACGAGGCGCTGACGATGGCATGGCGGGCGCTGGCAGCGAATAAAATGCGTACTTTACTGACCATGCTGGGGATTATTATCGGTATTGCGTCGGTGGTTTCCATTGTCGTGGTGGGTGACGCCGCCAAACAAATGGTGCTGGCGGATATTCGTTCTATTGGTACGAATACTATTGATGTCTATCCCGGGAAAGATTTTGGCGATGACGATCCGCAATATCAGCAGGCGCTGAAGTACGACGACTTAATCGCCATCCAAAAACAACCGTGGGTCGCCTCAGCCACACCTGCCGTCTCGCAAAACCTGCGCCTGCGTTATAACAATGTTGATGTTGCTGCCAGTGCCAATGGCGTGAGCGGCGATTATTTTAATGTCTATGGCATGACCTTCAGTGAAGGAAACACCTTTAATCAGGAGCAGCTGAACGGTCGTGCGCAGGTCGTGGTTCTCGACAGTAATACTCGCCGCCAGCTTTTCCCCCATAAAGCAGATGTGGTTGGCGAGGTGATTCTGGTCGGCAATATGCCCGCCAGAGTCATTGGTGTGGCGGAAGAAAAACAGTCGATGTTTGGTAGCAGTAAAGTGCTGCGTGTCTGGCTACCTTACAGCACGATGTCCGGGCGAGTTATGGGCCAGTCGTGGCTTAACTCCATTACTGTCAGGGTGAAAGAAGGATTTGACAGCGCCGAGGCGGAACAGCAACTCACGCGTTTACTTTCACTGCGCCACGGTAAGAAGGATTTCTTTACCTGGAACATGGACGGCGTCTTGAAAACTGTTGAAAAGACCACACGTACTTTACAACTGTTTCTGACGCTGGTGGCGGTGATTTCGCTGGTGGTGGGTGGTATTGGTGTAATGAATATTATGCTGGTGTCAGTGACCGAGCGGACGCGGGAAATTGGCATTCGCATGGCTGTAGGTGCGCGAGCAAGCGATGTTTTGCAACAGTTCCTGATCGAAGCCGTACTGGTTTGCCTGGTCGGTGGCGCGTTGGGAATAACACTGTCACTGTTAATTGCTTTCACCTTGCAGCTTTTCTTACCCGGCTGGGAGATTGGTTTTTCACCGTTGGCACTGCTGCTGGCGTTTCTCTGCTCGACGGCCACCGGGATTTTATTTGGCTGGTTACCCGCACGAAATGCGGCACGACTGGATCCAGTAGATGCTCTGGCACGAGAGTAATTTTTGAGATAAAAATGCCAGCCGATCGGGCTGGCATTTTGCCTTTAGGATGTACACAATGAGACAGAAGAGCTATGCGACTGCCGCTTCTACTTCGACGGGCACAATAACACTGGCGTGATTGCCTTTTGGCCCCTGGTGGACATCAAACTGAACGGATTGTCCAGCTTTTAGCGTTCTGTAACCATCCATCTGAATGGTGGAATAATGAGCGAAAATATCTTCGCCGCCGCCTTCAGGGCAGATGAAACCAAACCCTTTGGCATTGTTGAACCACTTAACAGTACCCTTTTCCATGCTTCGACATCCTTCGCAAATCTTATACAAGTAAGATGGAATAAACCGGGGTCAGAGAGGGGGCTGTTCAAAACCTCGCCAACTCTAGAAATACAATTTAGAGAATTAGGGCGAGCCGTCAAGCATTTGACAGGGGACAGGGGGCAGGTATGAATCAAAAATTTGAAGCAGTTAACGCTATTGACAGGAATGTGACAGATGTCGCTGATGCCAACGATAGATGATAGTTATCTATCATGTGGAGTAGATTGGTCAGGCAAATAAGCTCTTGTCAGCGGCAGGGCGTTCTGCCGATAACCGTAACCGAAGATGATAACTGACAATGGGTAAAACGAACGACTGGCTGGACTTTGATCAACTGGCGGAAGAAAAAGTTCGCGACGCGCTAAAACCGCCATCTATGTATAAAGTGATATTAGTCAATGATGATTACACTCCGATGGAGTTTGTTATTGACGTGTTACAAAAATTCTTTTCTTATGATGTAGAACGTGCAACGCAATTGATGCTCGCTGTTCACTACCAGGGGAAGGCCATTTGCGGAGTCTTTACCGCCGAGGTTGCAGAAACCAAAGTGGCGATGGTGAACAAGTACGCGAGGGAGAATGAGCATCCATTGCTGTGTACGCTAGAAAAAGCCTGAATGCAGGCATAAAAATTGGGGGAGGTGCCTATGCTCAATCAAGAACTGGAACTCAGTTTAAATATGGCTTTCGCCAGAGCGCGCGAGCACCGTCATGAGTTTATGACCGTCGAGCACTTGTTACTGGCGCTGCTCAGTAACCCATCTGCCCGGGAGGCGCTGGAAGCGTGTTCTGTGGATTTGGTTGCGCTCCGTCAGGAACTGGAAGCCTTTATTGAACAAACCACACCCGTTCTGCCTGCCAGTGAAGAGGAGCGCGACACACAGCCGACGCTGAGTTTTCAGCGTGTACTGCAACGTGCGGTCTTCCATGTCCAGTCCTCCGGTCGCAATGAGGTAACCGGTGCAAACGTTCTGGTCGCTATCTTTAGCGAACAGGAGTCGCAGGCGGCATATCTGTTGCGTAAACATGAAGTCAGCCGTCTCGATGTGGTGAACTTTATCTCTCATGGCACGCGTAAAGACGAGCCGACACAGTCTTCTGATCCTGGCAGCCAGCCAAACAGCGAAGAACAAGCTGGTGGGGAGGAACGTATGGAGAATTTCACGACGAACCTGAATCAGCTTGCGCGCGTGGGCGGAATCGACCCACTGATTGGTCGTGAGAAGGAGCTGGAGCGTGCTATTCAGGTTCTCTGCCGTCGCCGTAAAAACAACCCGCTGCTGGTGGGGGAATCTGGTGTCGGTAAAACCGCGATTGCGGAAGGTCTTGCCTGGCGAATTGTTCAGGGCGATGTGCCGGAAGTGATGGCTGACTGTACGATTTACTCTCTCGATATCGGTTCTCTGTTAGCGGGCACTAAATATCGCGGCGACTTTGAAAAACGTTTTAAAGCGTTGCTCAAGCAGCTGGAGCAGGACACTAACAGCATCCTGTTTATTGATGAGATCCACACCATTATCGGTGCGGGTGCAGCGTCTGGTGGCCAGGTCGATGCGGCTAACCTGATCAAACCGTTGCTCTCCAGCGGTAAAATTCGCGTAATTGGTTCGACAACCTATCAGGAGTTCAGCAACATTTTCGAGAAAGACCGTGCTCTGGCGCGTCGCTTCCAGAAAATTGATATTACTGAACCGTCGATCGAAGAAACTGTTCAAATCATCAATGGCCTGAAACCGAAGTATGAAGCGCACCACGACGTGCGTTATACCGCAAAAGCGGTGCGTGCAGCGGTAGAGCTGGCGGTGAAATACATTAACGATCGTCATCTGCCGGATAAAGCCATTGACGTTATCGACGAAGCGGGCGCTCGCGCACGCCTGATGCCGGTAAGCAAACGCAAGAAAACCGTTAATGTGGCGGATATTGAGTCCGTGGTGGCCCGTATTGCGCGCATTCCAGAGAAGAGTGTTTCTCAGAGTGACCGCGATACCCTGAAAAACCTCGGCGATCGCCTGAAAATGCTGGTCTTCGGTCAGGATAAAGCCATTGAGGCGCTGACTGAAGCCATTAAGATGGCGCGTGCAGGTTTAGGTCACGAACATAAACCGGTTGGTTCGTTCCTGTTTGCCGGCCCTACCGGGGTCGGGAAAACAGAGGTGACGGTACAGCTTTCGAAAGCGTTGGGCATTGAGCTGCTGCGCTTTGATATGTCCGAGTATATGGAACGCCATACCGTCAGCCGTCTGATTGGTGCGCCTCCGGGATACGTTGGTTTTGATCAGGGAGGTTTGCTGACTGATGCGGTCATCAAGCATCCACATGCGGTGCTGTTGCTGGACGAAATCGAGAAAGCGCATCCGGACGTGTTCAATATTCTGTTGCAGGTGATGGACAACGGTACGCTGACCGATAACAACGGACGCAAAGCGGACTTCCGTAACGTGGTGCTGGTGATGACCACCAACGCCGGGGTACGTGAAACTGAGCGTAAATCCATTGGTCTTATCCACCAGGATAACAGCACCGATGCGATGGAAGAGATCAAGAAGATCTTTACACCGGAATTCCGTAACCGTCTCGACAACATTATCTGGTTCGATCATCTGTCAACTGACGTGATCCATCAGGTGGTGGATAAATTCATCGTCGAGTTGCAGGTTCAGCTGGATCAGAAAGGTGTTTCTCTGGAAGTGAGCCAGGAAGCGCGTAACTGGCTGGCCGAGAAAGGTTACGACCGGGCAATGGGCGCACGTCCGATGGCGCGTGTCATCCAGGACAACCTGAAAAAACCGCTCGCCAACGAACTGCTGTTTGGTTCGCTGGTGGACGGCGGTCAGGTCACCGTCGCGCTGGATAAAGAGAAAAATGAGCTGACTTACGGATTCCAGAGTGCACAAAAGCACAAGGCGGAAGCAGCGCATTAATCTGATTGTCAGGTAGGTTGGTGAAGTCCGTAATCTCGTCAGGGGTTACGGACTTTTTATTTATGGGGTGGAGGAGGTTCAGACCCTTTTTTTAATGATGATGGTAAGTTGTTGATAATTAGTGCTGCGGGAAGGTAAGGATAAAAAAGGGTGCTGCAGGAGAATGGGATGGTTTTGCTTTATTAACAACGGGCTAAACGTGTAGTATTTGAGTTCACTGCCGTACAGGCAGCTTAGAAATCGACGGGGTGCGGTAAAACCTTTGCGAACGCGTTCACTGCCGTACAGACAGATAAAATGCGAAAAAAAAGCTCGCACTTTCGTACGAGCTCTTCTTTAAATATGGCGGTGAGGGGGGGATTCGAACCCCCGATACGTTGCCGTATACACACTTTCCAGGCGTGCTCCTTCAGCCACTCGGACACCTCACCAAATTGTTTTGCTACCAAACCTCATGGGTGGCAACGGGGCGCTACTATAGGGAGTTGGAGTAAAACGGTCAAGAAGAATTTTAATGATAATTATTGTTTGCTCATACTGTAAACAAGTTGTGCAGTATATCTACATCGAGACAAGTTACGGACTTATACTTCCAAAGTACTTCATACATATCACAAAATAAAAAGGCCGGTTAAACCGACCTTTTACTCGTTCTTTCTCTTCGCCCATCAGGCGGTAAAACAATCAGCGACTACGGAAGACAATGCGGCCTTTGCTCAGGTCGTACGGGGTCAGTTCAACAGTCACTTTGTCGCCCGTCAGGATGCGGATGTAGTTTTTGCGCATTTTACCGGAGATGTGTGCAGTAACCACGTGACCGTTTTCTAACTCTACGCGGAACATGGTATTAGGCAACGTTTCAAGAACGGTACCTTGCATTTCAATATTGTCTTCTTTGGCCATCTAATCCTCTGGGGTATCACTACCGTAATTTGAACCGGCAAGATAATGCCGAAGTTCTGTAAATAAGTAAAGATTTGCGCGCTAAATCGCAACAAACAGGTTCGGCACATTACTCCGAAAACACACGGCTAAGCCGCACCAAAAGCGCAACGTATAAGGGAGCGGTGAGATAAACGATGGGCGTTACCTGACGCGAAAAATTCCTTATCGGCAGCGGGGTAATGAGCGTAACCAACTCTGCGACCGCAATTATAACACTCTGGGGAGAAATGTGCCGAAAACATTCATTCTTGTGGTGAAAACAAGCATCGTGGTACCCAGAAATTATTCGGCAATCGTCCGAGGCGCATTTGATTGAGATAATTAAGGTAATCCCGGCGGGGAATTTCGCAGGCACCAAGCGATGCTGTGTGATCGTTAAGGACCTGGCAGTCGATAAGCTTACCGCCATGACCGATAAATTCCTCACAGAATACCAGAAGCGCCGTTTTAGACGCATTTTCCATCCGGCTGAACATGGACTCGCCACAAAATAGCGTTCCCTGGGCCACGCCGTACATACCGCCGACAAGCTCATCTTCACGCCAGACTTCAATGGAGTGGGCATGGCCGAGTTCGTGAAGGCGATGGTAGGCTTCGACCACGCCACGCGTGATCCAGGTTCCTTCTTCGCGATCGCTGGCACAGCCTTCAATGACCTGACCAAAAGCGTAATTCATCGTGACACGATAGGGCGAGCGTTTATGAAATCGCTTCATACTACGGCTGATATGCAGTGATTCTGGCCATAGCACCGCGCGGGGATCGGGCGACCACCAGAGGATGGGGTCGCCTGGAGAAAACCACGGAAAAATACCACGCTGGTAAGCCATTAACAGGCGCGCAGGGCTAAGATCGCCCCCAAGTGCCAGCAGGCCGTTAGGCTCACGTAATGCGCCTTCCGGGGAAGGGAAGGCTATTGAATGGCGAGAAAGCTGAACCAGGCGCATGACCGCAAAACTCCACGCAAGTCGGATCGTTCAATAATAGCTTACAAACCCTGCTTGAACTGGTAATAACGCCCCTGTCTGGCAAGCAGCTCTGCGTGAGTACCTTGCTCAATAATTTGCCCGTTGTCCATCACTATTATTTGTTGGAAACGAGAGAGTCCGCGAAGTCGATGGGTGACCATTAACACCGTTTTCTCACGCATCATTTCTGCAAGCAATTCAAGGATCTGGCTTTCGGTTGTGGCATCTAAGCCTTCGGTAGGTTCATCCAGCAACACCAGTGGCGCATCATGTAACAGCGCACGGGCGATAGCCAGACGGCGCAGTTCACCACCGGAGAGCTGGCGTCCGCCTTCACCTAACCAACTGTTGAGACCTGCATCCTCGAGCAGCTTCTCCAGGCCAACGCGACGCAAGCTCTCCGCCAGAGCCTCATCACTACTGCCAGGCGAGGCGAGTAACAGATTATCACGCAGCGTGGCGCTAAACAGATGCACTCGCTGAGGAACAACGCTGATGGTCTGTCGTAGAGCCGCTTCATTCAGGCTGGCTATGGGGCTATCGTTAAGCAAAATCTCGCCCTGTTGCGGGTCCCAAGCGCGGGTCAGCAGTTGTAACAGTGTTGATTTGCCGCATCCGGTTCGCCCGAGAATCGCAATATGTTCCCCGGCGTTTACCTGAAGAGAAATCCCTTTAAGTGCCTGTTGGGATTGCTCCGGATAAGTGAACTGAACATCCCGTAATGTCAGCGAAACGCGATCGGCAACACGAGTTTGGGTATCAGGGAAGGTGACTTCCGGTTTTTGATCCGTTAAATCAGTGATCCGAACGGCAGAGGCAATGACTTGCCCCAGATGCTGAAATGCACCCGTTACTGGTGCCAGTGCTTCAAACGCGGCTAACGCGCAGAAGACAAACAGGGCAATTAACGCGCCGGGTTGAGCATTGCCGCCAACGCCGCCAGACGCCATCCACAGCATCAGGATCACCGCTAACGCGCCAATGAGTAGCATTATCGCTTGCGACAATGCGGTCAGTTCAGATTGACGGCGTTGCGCTTCCAGCCATTGAATTTCTGTATTCTCTAGTTGCGTGCGATAACGATCGCTGGCACCAAAAATGGTCAGCTCAGCTTGCCCTTGCAGCCAGGCCGTCAGTTGTTGGCGATACTGTCCGCGAAGATGAGTCAGATTTTGCCCGGTGCTTTTTCCCGCACGATAAAACAGCGGTGGCATCAGGAAAAGCGTCAGTAACATAATGCCGCCCAGCGTAAAGGCGAGGGTGAAATCAAGGAAACTTAACCCGATTGTCACCACCATAATCACCACAAAAGCGCCCACCAGCGGCGAGATAACGCGCAGATAAAGATGATCGAGCGTATCAACATCCGCCACCACGCGATTGAGCAATTCGCCCTGACGATAGCGCGCCAGTCCGGCAGGGGAGAGGGGCAGCAATTTGCTGAAGGTGTAAATGCGCAGATGCTGCAACACGCGGAAAGTCGCGTCGTGACTTACCAGACGTTCAAAATAACGCCCGGCAGTACGGGTGATTGCTGCGCCACGCACGCCCGCAGCGGGTAGCATATAGTTGAAGCTGTACAGTCCGGCAACCCCCGCAACCGCTGAGGCCGAGAGGAACCAGCCGGAAAGTGTCAACAGACCGATACTGGCGAGCAGCGTGACAATTGCCAGCACGATACCAAGACTTAACATCCATTTATGACGTTTATACAGTGCCAGATAGGGTAGCAAAGCGCGCATTTAAATCTCCTCCTGACGATGGGCCAGTAATGTGGCGAATGGGCCACCAGCCACACTTAATTCCGCGTAACGTCCTTGCTCAATAATCCGGCCATCCTGCATAACCCAAATGACATCCCAGTCAGCAAGATCTTCTAACTGGTGGGTGACCATTAACGTTGTCTGGCGCAGAGAGGCGGCATTCAGCGCCTCCATTACGCGCTGTTCACTGTGAGCATCAAGGCTGGCAGCGGGTTCATCCAACAGTAATAGCGAACAGGGATTTAGTAACGCACGGGCCACCGCCACGCGCTGCGCCTGCCCCACGGAAAGGCGGGCAGCCTGGTCGCCAACAGGCGTATCAACGCCTTGTGGCAGGAGCGGTAGAAACTCGCTGACCCAGGCGTTATCCAGCGCTGCTTGTAATTCTTGTTCGCTGGCATCAGGTCGCGCCAGTAGTACGTTATCCCGCAATGTTGCTGCCGGTAATTGTGGGTTTTGCCCAACCCAGGAGAGATGTTTACGCCATGATTCTGGTGATAAATCGCGTAATTCTATCCCGTTGATTCGTAATGATCCCTGATATGAGAGAAAACCAGAAAGCGCGTTCAGCAGTGAGCTTTTACCTGAACCGCTGCGACCAACCAACACTGCACGTTGACCTGCTGGCAAAGTAAAGTTCAGCGGTCCGGCCAGCGTTTTACCTTCCGGCGACGTGATAAACAGATCCTCGGCCTCAATGGTCACCGGATCGGTCGATGCTATTTCCGTCTCACCGCGCTGCGGATGGGCGAGCGGGGTTTCCATAAACGTTTTCAGACTGTCAGCTGCACCAACAGCCTGGGCTTTAGCATGATAAAACGTACCGAGATCGCGTAATGGCTGGAAAAACTCTGGCGCAAGGATCAGGGCCAGAAAACCCGCAGCCAGCGTCACGCCAGTATCGTAGTGACCAAAATCCAGCTCGCCGAGATAGGAAAAACCAAAGTAGACCGCCACCAGAGCAATTGACAGCGAGGTAAAAAATTCGAGAATGCCGGAGGATAAAAACGCCAGCCGTAGCACTTCCATTGTCCGTTGGCGGAAATCTTCCGAAGCAGAACGAATACTTTCAATTTCAGCTTCACCACGACCAAAAATACGCAATGTTTCCATGCCGCGCAGGCGATCGAGGAAATGCCCACTTAAGCGAGCAAGAGCGAGAAAGTTACGCCGGTTAGCATCGGCAGCCCCCATCCCAACCAGCGCCATAAACAACGGAATTAACGGTGCTGTGCCCAGCAGAATGAGCGCCGCAGCCCAGTTAGAGGGGAAGATCGCCACCACAATCAGCAACGGCACCGACACTGCCAGCGCCATTTGCGGCAGGTAGCGTGCATAGTAATCATGCATATCGTCAATTTGCTCGAGTACCAACGTCGCCCAGCTCCCCGCAGGTTTACCCTGAATCCACGCTGGCCCTGCTTGTTGCAGACGGTCGAGAACCTGACGGCGGATGGCAAAGCGGATATGCTGCCCGGCGTGATAACCCACCCGTTCGCGTAACCAGACCACCCATGCGCGCAGTACAAAGGTCAGAACCAGTAACGTAAAGGGAAGCAGCAGGGCTTCACGGGGAATATTCTCCATAATCATATGTTGCAGAATTCGCGCCATGAACCAGGCCTGGGCAATGATCAATATGCCGCTTACAAAGCCCAGCAGACGAGAAATATTCAGCCAACGTTGGGAGATGACGCTTTGCTGTTTTAACCAGCGGGTTAACTCTTTTTGACGGGATTTATTCATTGCACGCTTAGCAGGTGAGTTATCAGAATTATTTGCAGAGCAATGTTACAACGGGGAAAAAATAAAGGCGACCCATAGTCGCATGGTGTCGCCTTCTTTACTTTTGTTACTGATTTGTAAAATTATTTTGCGTCAGCTAAACCATCGAGGTAGCGTTCCGCATCAAGTGCTGCCATGCAGCCTGTACCGGCCGAAGTAATGGCCTGACGATAAATATGATCCATCACGTCACCCGCGGCAAAGACGCCAGGAATGCTGGTCTGGGTGGCATTACCATGAATACCCGACTGCACTTTGATGTAGCCGTTTTCCAGTTCCAGCTGCCCTTCGAAAATGGCAGTATTCGGGCTGTGACCGATAGCAACAAACAGACCGGCAACGTCGAGTGACTCGATGTTATCGCTGTTTTGCGTATCGCGCAGACGAACGCCAGTGACACCCATTTGATCGCCGGTCACTTCTTCCAGCGTACGGTTGGTGTGCAGAATGATGTTGCCGTTCTCCACTTTATCCATCAGACGCTTAATAAGGATTTTTTCCGCGCGGAAACCGTCACGGCGGTGAATCAGATGCACTTCCGAAGCGATGTTAGACAGATACAGCGCCTCTTCAACCGCGGTATTGCCGCCGCCGATGACCGCAACTTTCTGGTTGCGATAGAAGAAACCGTCGCAGGTTGCACAAGCAGAAACCCCACGGCCTTTAAAGGCTTCTTCAGAGGGCAGGCCGAGATAGCGTGCAGAAGCTCCGGTGGCAATAATCAGCGCGTCGCAAGTGTATTCGCCGTTATCGCCATTCAGACGGAACGGACGGTTTTGCAGATCCACCTTGTTGATATGATCAAAAATGATCTCAGTTTCAAACTTGGTGGCATGTTCGTGCATGCGCTCCATTAATAACGGACCGGTCAGATCGTTTGGATCGCCAGGCCAGTTTTCCACTTCCGTGGTGGTGGTCAGTTGGCCGCCTTTTTCCATGCCGGTAATCAGCACAGGTTGCAGGTTGGCGCGCGCCGCGTAGACAGCAGCGGTGTATCCCGCCGGGCCTGAACCCAGGATAAGCAGTTTACTGTGTTTGGTCGTGCCCATGAGATCCCCATAGTTGTTGGCAGACAATGGGCAGGATTGTAGGGAATTTACAGACGTAAAAAAAGAGTATGACGATTTTGTTAACAATTTGTGCAATCGGCAGCATCGATAAGCAGGTCAAATTCTCCCGTCATTATCACCTCTGCTACTTAAATTTCCCGCTTTATAAGCCGATTAAATGATGAATAAACGCCCCTGTTAATGAATATCTGGCATGTTGTACTAAAAATCGATGTTTTGCTTTGACAATCCCCTGGTGTTTTGCGAAAACATTCGAGGAAGAAAAAAAACAGTATTCTTATATGCGCATAACCATGCATGTAAATACCATGTTTACCGTGCTAGTGAAATCTACGTATGGCGTGGACAGACGCCATTCGTGATGTCGATAGCTGCCACAAGGCAACGGTCTTCTCACCGTAGACCCAGGCATTGCGCGCCGTGAATCTTCATGATTTCGGTCTATCGTGACGGGTAGCGACTCTGAACAGTGATGTTTCAGGGTCAGACAGGAGTAGGGAAGGAATACAGAGAGACAATAATAATGGTAGATAGCAAGAAGCGCCCTGGCAAAGATCTCGACCGTATCGATCGTAACATTCTTAATGAGTTGCAAAAGGATGGGCGTATTTCTAACGTCGAGCTTTCTAAACGTGTGGGACTTTCCCCAACGCCGTGCCTTGAGCGTGTGCGTCGGCTGGAAAGACAAGGGTTTATTCAGGGCTATACGGCGCTGCTTAACCCCCATTATCTGGATGCATCACTTCTGGTATTCGTTGAGATTACTCTGAATCGTGGCGCACCGGATGTGTTTGAACAATTCAATACCGCTGTACAAAAACTTGAAGAAATTCAGGAGTGTCATTTAGTATCTGGTGATTTCGACTACCTGTTGAAAACACGCGTGCCGGATATGTCAGCTTACCGTAAGTTGCTGGGGGAAACCCTGCTGCGTCTGCCTGGCGTCAATGACACACGGACATACGTTGTTATGGAAGAAGTCAAGCAGAGTAATCGTCTGGTTATTAAGACGCGCTAACACGGAACAGGTGCAAAATCGGCGTATTTTGATTACACTCCTGTTAATCCATACAGCAACAGTACTGGGGTAACCTGGTACTGTTGTCCGTTTTAGCATCGGGCAGGAAAAGCCTGTAACCTGGAGAGCCTTTCTTGAGCCAGGAATACACTGAAGACAAAGAAGTCACATTGACAAAGTTAAGTAGCGGCCGTCGCCTTCTGGAAGCGTTGCTGATCCTTATTGTCCTGTTTGCCGTCTGGTTGATGGCTGCCTTACTAAGCTTTAACCCTTCGGACCCCAGCTGGTCGCAAACGGCCTGGCATGAACCTATCCATAATTTAGGTGGGATGCCCGGTGCGTGGCTGGCAGATACGCTGTTCTTTATTTTTGGCGTGATGGCTTACACCATTCCCGTCATTATTGTCGGCGGTTGTTGGTTTGCCTGGCGTCATCAGTCCAGTGACGAATACATTGATTATTTTGCCGTTTCGCTACGCATCATTGGCGTTTTGGCGCTCATCCTTACCTCCTGTGGTCTGGCGGCAATCAACGCTGACGATATCTGGTATTTTGCCTCCGGTGGCGTCATTGGCAGCTTACTAAGCACTACGCTACAACCACTGCTACACAGTAGCGGGGGAACTATTGCGCTGCTCTGCGTTTGGGCTGCGGGCCTGACGCTGTTCACCGGTTGGTCATGGGTGACCATTGCTGAAAAACTCGGCGGCTGGATTTTAAACATTCTCACCTTCGCTAGTAATCGTACCCGTCGCGATGATACCTGGGTCGATGAAGATGAATATGAAGATGACGAAGAGTATGAAGATGAAAACCACGGCAAACAGCATGAATCACGCCGTGCCCGTATTCTTCGCGGCGCGCTAGCGCGTCGTAAACGGTTGGCGGAAAAATTCATTAATCCGATGGGGCGGCAAACAGACGCTGCGTTGTTCTCCGGTAAGCGGATGGATGATGACGAAGAGATTACCTACACTGCACGCGGTGTGGCTGCCGACCCGGACGACGTCCTATTTTCGGGCAATCGTGCAACGCAGCCAGAATATGACGAATACGATCCATTATTAAACGGTGCGCCAATTACCGAACCTGTCGCTGTGGCAGCTGCTGCTACCACGGCGACACAAAGCTGGGCTGCGCCGGTTGAACCTGTGACTCAGACGCCGCCTGTTGCCTCTGTTGATGTTCCACCTTCGCAACCTACAGTAGCCTGGCAGCCTGTACCGGGTCCACAAACGGGAGAGCCGGTTATTGCTCCTGCACCGGAAGGTTACCCACAGCAGTCACAATATGCGCAGCCTGCAGTGCAATATAATGAGCCGCTGCAACAACCAGTACAGCCGCAGCAGCCGTATTATGCACCTGCAGCTGAACAACCTGCGCAACAACCTTACTACGCTCCTGCGGCGGAACAACCTGTTCAGCAACCGTATTACGCCCCTGCGCCAGAACAACCGGTGGCAGGTAACGCCTGGCAAGCCGAAGAGCAGCAATCCACTTTTGCTCCACAGTCTACATACCAGACTGAGCAAACTTATCAGCAACCAGCCGCTCAGGAGCCGTTGTACCAACAGCCGCAATCCGTTGAACAGCAGCCTGTTGTGGAGCCTGAACCCGTTGTAGAAGAGACAAAACCCGCGCGTCCGCCGCTTTACTATTTTGAAGAAGTGGAAGAGAAGCGAGCCCGTGAACGTGAACAACTTGCGGCCTGGTATCAACCGATTCCAGAACCGGTTAAAGAACCAGAACCGATCAAATCTTCGTTGAAAGCGCCTTCTGTTGCAGCAGTACCTCCAGTAGAAGCCGCTGCCGCTGTTTCTCCGCTGGCATCTGGCGTGAAAAAAGCGACACTGGCGACGGGGGCTGCCGCAACCGTTGCCGCGCCAGTCTTCAGTCTGGCAAATAGCGGTGGACCGCGTCCGCAAGTCAAAGAGGGGATTGGCCCGCAGTTGCCACGACCGAAACGTATCCGCGTGCCAACTCGTCGTGAACTGGCGTCTTACGGTATTAAGCTGCCCTCACAGCGTGCGGCGGAAGAGAAAGCCCGTGAAGCCCAGCGCAATCAGTATGATTCTGGCGATCAGTATAACGATGATGAAATCGATGCGATGCAGCAGGATGAACTGGCACGTCAGTTCGCCCAGACACAGCAGCAACGCTATGGCGAACAGTATCAACATGATGTGCCCGTAAACGCAGAAGATGCAGATGCTGCGGCAGAGGCTGAACTGGCTCGTCAGTTTGCGCAAACTCAACAACAACGTTATTCCGGCGAACAACCGGCTGGGGCGAATCCGTTCTCGCTGGATGATTTTGAATTTTCGCCAATGAAAGCGTTGCTGGATGATGGTCCACACGAACCGTTGTTTACGCCAATTGTTGAACCTGTACAGCAGCCGCAACAACCGGTTGCACCGCAGCAGCAGTATCAGCAGCCGCAACAACCAGTTCCGCCACAGCAGCAATATCAGCAGCCGCAACAGCCGGTTGCGCCGCAGCCGCAGTATCAGCAGCCACAACAGCAGGTTGCGCCGCAGCCACAATATCAGCAGCCGCAACAACCGGTTGCGCCACAGCCGCAATATCAGCAGCCGCAACAACCAGTTGCGCCGCAGCCGCAGTATCAACAGCCGCAACAACCGGTTGCACCGCAGCAGCAGGATACCCTGCTTCATCCGCTGTTGATGCGTAATGGCGACAGCCGTCCGTTGCATAAACCGACGACGCCGCTGCCTTCTCTGGATTTGCTGACACCGCCGCCGAGCGAAGTGGAGCCGGTAGATACCTTTGCGCTTGAACAAATGGCTCGCCTGGTGGAAGCGCGTCTGGCTGATTTCCGTATTAAAGCCGATGTCGTCAATTACTCTCCGGGGCCGGTTATCACTCGCTTTGAACTTAACCTGGCTCCTGGCGTAAAAGCGGCGCGCATTTCTAACTTGTCACGGGACCTTGCCCGTTCACTTTCGACGGTGGCGGTGCGTGTCGTTGAAGTTATTCCTGGCAAACCCTATGTAGGTCTGGAGTTACCAAATAAAAAACGACAAACCGTTTATCTGCGCGAAGTTTTGGATAACGCCAAATTCCGCGATAATCCGTCGCCATTAACCGTGGTGCTGGGTAAAGATATCGCCGGTGAGCCGGTGGTTGCCGATCTGGCGAAAATGCCGCACTTGTTGGTTGCGGGGACTACCGGTTCCGGTAAATCTGTCGGTGTGAACGCGATGATCCTGAGCATGCTTTATAAAGCACAGCCAGAAGATGTACGTTTCATCATGATCGACCCGAAAATGCTGGAGCTTTCGGTTTATGAAGGCATTCCGCATCTGTTAACGGAAGTCGTTACTGATATGAAAGATGCCGCCAACGCGCTGCGCTGGTGTGTTAACGAGATGGAGCGTCGTTATAAACTGATGTCTGCGCTGGGTGTGCGTAATCTGGCGGGTTATAACGAAAAAATTGCTGAAGCCGATCGCATGATGCGTCCGATTCCAGACCCGTACTGGAAGCCGGGTGACAGTATGGATGCCCAGCATCCGGTGCTGAAAAAAGAACCATACATTGTGGTGTTGGTTGACGAATTTGCCGACCTGATGATGACGGTAGGTAAAAAAGTGGAAGAGCTGATAGCACGTCTGGCGCAAAAAGCCCGTGCCGCGGGTATCCACCTCGTACTGGCAACTCAGCGTCCATCGGTTGATGTTATTACTGGTCTGATTAAAGCGAATATTCCGACCCGTATCGCCTTTACCGTATCCAGTAAGATTGACTCACGTACCATTCTTGATCAGGCTGGCGCGGAATCACTGCTGGGGATGGGGGATATGCTCTACTCTGGGCCGAACTCCACGTTGCCGGTACGTGTCCATGGTGCTTTTGTTCGCGATCAGGAAGTTCATGCCGTGGTGCAGGACTGGAAAGCGCGTGGTCGCCCACAGTATGTTGATGGCATCACTTCCGACAGTGAAAGCGAAGGTGGCGCGGGCGGTTTCGATGGCGCTGAAGAACTGGATCCGTTGTTCGATCAGGCGGTGCAGTTTGTCACTGAAAAACGCAAAGCGTCAATTTCTGGCGTACAGCGTCAGTTCCGCATTGGTTATAATCGTGCAGCGCGTATTATCGAACAGATGGAAGCGCAGGGGATTGTCAGCGAACAGGGGCACAACGGTAATCGTGAAGTGCTGGCCCCACCGCCGTTTGACTAATTAATGCATCGTATGCCGGATAAGGCGCGGTAGCGTCGCATCCGGCACTCTGGTAACTGAAAATTCAGTATTTTCTTCTTTCCTCAAGCTGATTATTAGCCTGGAATAGAGAGTAGAGGGAACTCCCGATCGGGAGTGACGTAATTTGAGGAATAATGATGAAAAAAATTGCCATCACCTGTGCATTACTCTCAAGCTTAGTAGCAAGCAGCGTTTGGGCTGATGCCGCAAGCGATCTGAAAAGCCGCCTGGATAAAGTCAGCAGCTTCCACGCCAGCTTCACACAAAAAGTGACTGACGGTAGCGGCGCGGCGGTGCAGGAAGGTCAGGGCGATCTGTGGGTGAAACGTCCAAACTTATTCAACTGGCATATGACACAACCTGATGAAAGTATTCTGGTTTCTGACGGTAAAACACTGTGGTTCTATAACCCGTTCGTTGAGCAAGCTACGGCAACCTGGCTGAAAGATGCCACCGGTAATACGCCGTTTATGCTGATTGCCCGCAACCAGTCCAGCGACTGGCAGCAGTACAATATCAAACAGAATGGCGATGACTTTGTCCTGACGCCGAAAGCCAGCAATGGCAATCTGAAGCAGTTCACCATTAACGTGGGACGTGATGGCACAATCCATCAGTTTAGCGCGGTGGAGCAGGACGATCAGCGCAGCAGTTATCAACTGAAATCCCAGCAAAATGGGGCTGTGGATGCAGCGAAATTTACCTTCACCCCGCCGCAAGGCGTCACGGTAGATGATCAACGTAAGTAGAGGCACCTGAGTGAGCAATCTGTCGCTCGATTTTTCGGATAATACTTTTCAACCTCTGGCCGCGCGTATGCGGCCAGAAAATTTAGCACAGTATATCGGCCAGCAACATTTGCTGGCTGCGGGGAAGCCGTTGCCGCGCGCTATCGAAGCCGGGCATTTACATTCTATGATCCTCTGGGGGCCACCGGGTACCGGCAAAACAACCCTCGCTGAAGTGATTGCCCGCTATGCGAACGCTGATGTGGAACGTATTTCTGCCGTCACCTCTGGCGTGAAAGAAATTCGCGAGGCGATCGAGCGCGCCCGGCAAAATCGCAATGCAGGTCGCCGCACTATTCTTTTTGTTGATGAAGTTCACCGTTTCAACAAAAGCCAGCAGGATGCATTTCTGCCACATATTGAAGACGGCACCATCACTTTTATTGGCGCAACCACTGAAAACCCGTCGTTTGAGCTTAATTCGGCACTGCTTTCCCGTGCCCGTGTCTATCTATTGAAATCCCTGAGTACAGAGGATATTGAGCAAGTACTAACTCAGGCGATGGAAGACAAAACCCGTGGCTATGGTGGTCAGGATATTGTTCTGCCAGATGAAACACGACGCGCCATTGCTGAACTGGTGAATGGCGACGCGCGCCGGGCGTTAAATACGCTGGAAATGATGGCGGATATGGCCGAAGTCGATGATAGCGGTAAGCGGGTCCTGAAGCCTGAATTACTGACCGAAATCGCAGGTGAACGTAGCGCCCGCTTTGATAACAAAGGCGATCGCTTTTACGATCTGATTTCCGCACTGCATAAGTCGGTACGTGGTAGCGCACCCGATGCGGCGCTCTACTGGTATGCGCGAATTATTACCGCCGGTGGCGATCCGTTATATGTCGCGCGTCGTTGCCTGGCAATTGCTTCCGAAGATGTCGGCAATGCCGACCCACGGGCGATGCAGGTGGCAATTGCGGCCTGGGATTGCTTTACTCGCGTTGGCCCGGCGGAAGGTGAACGCGCCATTGCTCAGGCGATTGTTTACCTGGCCTGCGCGCCAAAAAGCAACGCTGTCTACACTGCGTTTAAAGCCGCGCTGGCGGATGCTCGCGAACTTCCGGATTATGACGTGCCGGTTCATTTGCGTAATGCGCCGACGAAATTAATGAAGGAAATGGGCTACGGGCAGGAATATCGTTACGCTCATGATGAAGCAAACGCTTATGCTGCCGGTGAGGTTTACTTCCCGCCGGAAATAGCACAAACACGCTATTATTTCCCGACAAACAGGGGCCTTGAAGGCAAGATTGGCGAAAAGCTCGCCTGGCTGGCTGAACAGGATCAAAATAGCCCCATAAAACGCTACCGTTAATGTTATCGTTGCGGTAATGTTGTTACTGTATCCCTGTGGTCGCAGGCTGTGGCCACATCTCCCATTTAATTCGATAAGCACAGGATAAGCATGCTCGATCCCAATCTGCTGCGTAATGAGCCAGACGCAGTCGCTGAAAAACTGGCACGCCGGGGCTTTAAGCTGGATGTAGATAAGCTGGGCGCTCTTGAAGAGCGTCGTAAAGTATTGCAGGTCAAAACGGAAAACCTGCAAGCGGAGCGTAACTCCCGATCGAAATCCATTGGCCAGGCGAAAGCGCGCGGGGAAGATATCGAGCCTTTACGTCTGGAAGTGAACAAACTGGGCGAAGAGCTGGATGCAGCAAAAGCCGAGCTGGATGCTTTACAGGCTGAAATTCGCGATATCGCGCTGACCATCCCTAACCTGCCTGCAGATGAAGTGCCGGTAGGTAAAGACGAAAATGACAACGTCGAAGTCAGCCGCTGGGGCACCCCGCGTGAGTTTGACTTTGAAGTTCGTGACCATGTGACGCTGGGTGAAATGCACTCTGGCCTCGACTTTGCAGCCGCAGTTAAGCTGACCGGTTCCCGCTTTGTGGTAATGAAAGGGCAGATTGCTCGCATGCACCGCGCACTGTCGCAGTTTATGCTGGATCTGCATACCGAACAGCATGGCTACAGTGAGAACTATGTTCCGTACCTGGTTAACCAGGACACGCTGTACGGTACGGGTCAGCTGCCGAAATTTGCTGGCGATCTGTTCCATACTCGTCCGCTGGAAGAAGAAGCAGACACCAGTAACTATGCGCTGATCCCAACGGCAGAAGTTCCGCTGACTAACCTGGTGCGCGGTGAAATCATCGATGAAGATGATCTGCCAATTAAGATGACCGCCCACACCCCATGCTTCCGTTCTGAAGCCGGTTCATATGGTCGTGACACCCGTGGTCTGATCCGTATGCACCAGTTCGACAAAGTTGAAATGGTGCAGATCGTGCGCCCGGAAGACTCAATGGCGGCGCTGGAAGAGATGACTGGTCATGCAGAAAAAGTCCTGCAGTTGCTGGGCCTGCCGTACCGTAAAATCATCCTTTGCACTGGCGACATGGGCTTTGGCGCTTGCAAAACTTACGACCTGGAAGTATGGATCCCGGCACAGAACACCTACCGTGAGATCTCTTCCTGCTCCAACGTTTGGGATTTCCAGGCACGTCGTATGCAGGCACGTTGTCGCAGCAAGTCGGACAAGAAAACCCGTCTGGTTCATACCCTGAACGGTTCTGGTCTGGCTGTTGGTCGTACGCTGGTTGCGGTTATGGAAAACTATCAGCAGGCTGATGGTCGTATTGAAGTACCAGAAGTTCTGCGTCCGTATATGAACGGACTGGAATATATTGGCTAATACCCAATTTTTCTGAATCTAAAAAGCGCCTGCGGGCGCTTTTTTTGTCTCCCTTTGATACCGAACAATAATTACTCCTCACTTACACGTAATACTACTTTCGAGTGAAAATCTACCTATCTCTTTGATTTTCAAATTATTCGATGTATACAAGCCTATATAGCGAACTGCTATAGAAATAATTACACAATACGGTTTGTTACTGGAATCAATCGTGAGCAAGCTTGAGTGAGCCATTATGAAAACGAAAATCCCTGATGCGGTATTGGCTGCTGAGGTGAGTCGCCGTGGTTTGGTAAAAACGACAGCGATCGGCGGCCTGGCAATGGCCAGCAGCGCATTAACATTACCTTTTAGTCGGATTGCGCACGCTGTCGATAGCGCCATTCCAACAAAATCAGACGAAAAGGTTATCTGGAGCGCCTGTACAGTTAACTGTGGTAGTCGCTGCCCGCTACGTATGCACGTCGTGGACGGTGAAATCAAATATGTCGAAACGGACAATACCGGCGATGACAATTACGACGGCCTGCACCAGGTTCGCGCCTGTCTGCGTGGGCGTTCCATGCGTCGCCGTGTCTACAATCCGGACCGCCTGAAATATCCGATGAAACGAGTCGGGGCGCGCGGTGAAGGCAAATTCGAGCGCATTAGCTGGGAAGAAGCCTACGACATCATCGCGACCAATATGCAGCGCCTGATCAAAGAGTACGGCAACGAGTCTATCTATCTGAACTATGGCACCGGTACGCTGGGCGGCACCATGAC
Source organism: uncultured Escherichia sp. (assembly GCF_948475835.1). Taxonomy (NCBI): domain Bacteria; kingdom Pseudomonadati; phylum Pseudomonadota; class Gammaproteobacteria; order Enterobacterales; family Enterobacteriaceae; genus Escherichia; species uncultured Escherichia sp. Next base: position 59,720 of record NZ_CAOLGM010000006.1, read on the forward strand.
CCGCTCCTGGCCGCCGGGAAATACCCTGGTCGCGCGCCTGATGAACTGCTGCGGCGGTTATCTTAACCATTACGGTGACTACTCTTCTGCGCAAATTGCGGAAGGTTTGAACTATACCTACGGCGGCTGGGCAGATGGTAACAGCCCGTCGGATATCGAAAACAGTAAATTGGTAGTGCTGTTTGGTAATAACCCAGGCGAAACGCGAATGAGTGGCGGTGGGGTGACTTACTATCTTGAACAGGCACGCCAGAAATCTAATGCCCGCATGATCATCATCGATCCGCGCTATACCGACACCGGTGCCGGGCGCGAAGATGAGTGGATCCCTATTCGTCCAGGAACAGATGCCGCACTGGTTAACGGTCTGGCGTATGTCATGATCACCGAAAACCTGGTGGATCAGGCATTCCTTGATAAATATTGCGTTGGCTACGATGAGAAAACCCTGCCCGCTAGCGCGCCGAAAAATGGCCACTATAAAGCTTATATTCTGGGTGAAGGGCCAGATGGCGTGGCTAAAACACCGCAATGGGCCTCGCAAATCACCGGTATCCCGGCAGAGAAAATCATTCAACTGGCACGGGAAATCGGCAGTACCAAACCGGCGTTTATCAGCCAGGGATGGGGGCCACAGCGCCACGCCAACGGTGAAATCGCGACTCGCGCTATCTCGATGCTGGCGATTCTGACCGGTAACGTCGGTATTAACGGAGGCAACAGCGGCGCGCGTGAAGGTTCATACAGCTTACCGTTTGTCCGTATGCCGACCTTGGAAAACCCGATCCAGACCAGCATTTCGATGTTTATGTGGACCGATGCCATTGAACGTGGCCCGGAAATGACAGCGCTGCGTGATGGTGTACGCGGGAAAGATAAGCTGGATGTGCCGATCAAAATGATCTGGAACTATGCCGGTAACTGCCTGATTAACCAGCATTCTGAAATCAACCGTACCCATGAAATCCTTCAGGATGATAAGAAGTGCGAGCTGATTGTGGTTATCGACTGCCACATGACCTCATCGGCGAAATATGCTGACATCCTGCTGCCTGACTGCACCGCTTCCGAACAGATGGACTTTGCACTGGATGCATCCTGCGGGAATATGTCTTACGTGATTTTCAACGATCAGGTGATTAAACCGCGCTTTGAATGTAAGACCATCTATGAAATGACCAGCGAACTGGCAAAACGTCTTGGCGTTGAGCAACAGTTTACTGAAGGCCGTACACAGGAAGAGTGGATGCGGCATCTGTATGCCCAGTCGCGGGAAGCGATTCCTGAACTGCCAACGTTTGAAGAGTTCCGCAAGCAGGGGATCTTTAAAAAGCGCGACCCACAAGGGCATCACGTTGCTTATAAAGCCTTCCGTGAAGATCCGCAGGCAAACCCACTGACTACGCCATCGGGCAAAATTGAGATTTATTCGCAGGCGCTGGCTGACATTGCCGCTACCTGGGAATTGCCAGAAGGCGATGTGATCGATCCACTGCCGATCTACACGCCGGGCTTTGAAAGTTATCAGGATCCGCTGAACAAACAGTATCCGCTGCAGCTTACGGGTTTCCACTATAAATCTCGCGTTCACTCAACTTACGGCAACGTTGATGTGCTGAAAGCGGCTTGCCGTCAGGAAATGTGGATCAACCCGCTTGATGCGCAAAAACGCGGTATCAACAACGGCGATAAAGTCAGGATCTTTAACGATCGTGGTGAAGTTCATATTGAGGCGAAAGTGACGCCACGAATGATGCCGGGTGTGGTCGCACTGGGTGAAGGTGCCTGGTATGACCCGGATGCAAAACGTGTCGATAAGGGCGGTTGTATTAACGTACTGACCACTCAACGTCCGTCTCCTCTCGCTAAGGGGAATCCGTCACATACAAACCTTGTTCAGGTTGAAAAGGTGTAAGGAGTAACCGATGACAACCCAGTATGGATTTTTTATTGATTCCAGCCGTTGCACCGGTTGCAAAACCTGCGAGCTGGCCTGTAAAGACTACAAAGATTTGACGCCAGAAGTCAGCTTCCGCCGCATTTATGAATATGCTGGCGGCGACTGGCAGGAAGATAACGGTGTCTGGCACCAGAACGTGTTTGCCTACTATCTGTCGATTTCATGTAACCACTGCGAAGATCCGGCTTGTACTAAAGTCTGCCCGAGCGGTGCGATGCATAAACGTGAAGATGGTTTTGTTGTGGTCGATGAAGATGTGTGCATTGGCTGCCGCTACTGCCATATGGCTTGCCCGTATGGCGCACCGCAATATAACGAAACGAAAGGCCATATGACCAAATGCGATGGTTGTTATGACCGTGTTGCGGAGGGTAAAAAGCCGATCTGTGTTGAATCTTGTCCGCTGCGGGCGCTGGATTTCGGCCCTATCGACGAGCTGCGTAAAAAACATGGCGATCTGGCGGCCGTTGCGCCGTTGCCGCGAGCTCACTTTACCAAACCGAATATTGTGATCAAACCCAATGCCAATAGCCGCCCGACCGGGGATACCACTGGCTATCTGGCAAACCCGAAGGAGGTGTGAGATGGGAAGTGGATGGCATGAATGGCCGCTGATGATCTTCACGGTCTTCGGGCAATGTGTAGCAGGTGGTTTTATCGTTCTGGCTTTGGCGCTGCTCAAAGGCGACCTGCGAGCAGAAGCCCAGCAGCGTGTTATCGCCTGCATGTTTGGTTTATGGGTGCTGATGGGCATTGGCTTTATCGCCTCTATGCTCCATCTTGGTTCACCAATGCGCGCTTTTAACTCGCTCAACCGGGTAGGGGCTTCAGCACTCAGTAACGAAATCGCCAGCGGTTCGATCTTTTTTGCTGTAGGCGGCATCGGCTGGTTGCTGGCAATGCTGAAAAAGCTGTCACCGGCATTGCGTACGCTATGGCTGGTGGTGACGATGGTTCTTGGCGTCGTCTTTGTCTGGATGATGGTGCGTGTGTATAACAGCATTGATACCGTTCCGACCTGGTACAGCATCTGGACGCCGATGGGCTTCTTCCTGACGATGTTCATGGGCGGCCCGTTACTGGGTTACCTGTTGCTGAGTCTGGCTGGCGTCGATGGCTGGGCGATGCGTCTGCTGCCAGCCATTTCTGTACTGGCACTGGTGGTGAGTGGTGTGATGTCAGTGATGCAGGGCACAGAGCTGGCAACTATTCATAGTTCTGTGCAGCAGGCCGCAGCGCTGGTGCCGGACTATGGTGCGCTGATGTCCTGGCGGATCGTGCTTTTGGCCGTTGCCCTGTGCTTGTGGATTGCACCACAGCTAAAAGGTTATCAGCCTGCGGTTCCGCTACTATCCGTCTCATTCATTCTGCTTCTGGCAGGGGAATTAATCGGTCGCGGCGTATTCTATGGTTTGCATATGACCGTGGGGATGGCCGTCGCAAGCTAATCAGTAACAACCGGGGTTTCGGCCCCGGTTCTCTTTTATTTCTGCTTCGTTAACGTGTCATAACTGGTCATCAAATTACGATAATCAGGAATATGGTTAGAGAACAACGTCGCCAGTCCTTCAATATCATTACGCCAGTCACGGTGCAGCTCGCACGCCACGCCGAACCATGTCATCAATTGCGCACCTGCTTGCGACATGCGATCCCATGCCGAATGCCGGGTAATTTCATTAAAGGTCCCTGACGCGTCAGTCACAACAAAGACATCAAACCCTTCTTCAATGGCTGAAAGCGCCGGGAATGCCACGCAAACTTCGGTTACCACACCGGCAATAATTAACTGTTTTTTACCTGTCGCTTTGACTGCTTTTACAAAATCTTCGTTATCCCAGGCGTTAATATTTCCCGGGCGAGCAATGTAAGGTGCATCGGGGAATTGTGCTTTCAGTTCTGGAACTAATGGACCGTTAGGACCGGTTTCAAAACTGGTGGTAAGAATAGTAGGTAAGTTGAAATACTTAGCCAGGTCACCCAGCGCCAGCACGTTATTTTTAAACTTATCGGGTTCGATATCCCGTACAAGGGAAAGTAAACCAGCCTGATGATCAACAAGCAAAACGGCAGCATCATTTTTATCAAGACGAACATACGGTTTGGTCATCCTCTTCTCCTTTCGAGAGTCAGTGGTACGTCTGAAATCGGTCAGACGTGATGCATTGCTCTGAAAGCATAGACGGGAAATATGAGTTTGCTGTGACCATGAAATTTTTCGACTGAACGAAGCGTATGAAATTTGTGTTAGATCAATAAAAACAATCAGATGAGATTAATCATCTCTTCAGCATTAGCGTTATGAATGAGTAATATAAATCGATAATACCGCCGCTGCGATATGCGCGTATTTTCACCCATTGACAATGTTTTTGGCGGTGGCATGATGCGCATGAAATTTGAACTTCCTCACGGTTTTAATTCATGTCCACGTATACCCGGCCTGTCATGCTTTTGCTGTCTGGCCTGCTTTTGTTGACTCTGGCGATCGCGGTGTTAAATACACTCGTGCCGCTTTGGCTCGCCCAGGAACACATGTCCACATGGCAGGTAGGCGTTGTCAGCTCATCCTATTTTACCGGCAACCTTGTCGGTACATTGCTGACAGGGTATGTCATTAAACGCATTGGCTTTAACCGCAGCTATTATCTGGCCTCCTTCATTTTTGCCGCTGGCTGTGCCGGCCTTGGCCTGATGATTGGTTTCTGGAGCTGGTTGGCGTGGCGTTTTGTCGCTGGCGTCGGCTGTGCCATGATTTGGGTGGTTGTTGAGAGCGCGCTGATGTGCAGTGGGACGTCACGTAACCGTGGGCGTTTGCTTGCTGCATACATGATGGTTTATTACGTGGGAACGTTTTTAGGCCAGTTACTGGTCAGCAAGGTCTCAACCGAGCTGATGAGCGTATTGCCGTGGGTTACAGGTTTGACATTGGCAGGGATCTTACCGCTGTTGTTTACGCGTGTGCTGAATCAGCAGGCTGAAAACCATGATTCGACGTCAATTACGGCAATGCTAAAACTCCGTCAGGCGCGGCTTGGCGTGAATGGCTGCATTATCTCAGGAATCGTTCTGGGATCTCTATATGGCCTGATGCCGTTGTACCTCAATCACAAAGGGGTGAGCAATGCCAGTATTGGTTTCTGGATGGCGGTACTGGTCAGTGCGGGTATCCTCGGACAATGGCCGATTGGACGTCTGGCGGATAAGTTTGGTCGACTGCTGGTGTTGCGTGTTCAGGTCTTTGTCGTCATTCTCGGCAGTATCGCGATGCTTAGCCAGGCGGCGATGGCCCCTGCGTTATTCATCCTCGGTGCCGCTGGCTTTACGCTATATCCGGTGGCGATGGCCTGGGCTTGTGAGAAAGTTGAACATCATCAACTGGTGGCGATGAACCAGGCCTTACTGTTGAGCTATACCGTGGGAAGTCTGCTTGGCCCGTCATTTACCGCTATGCTAATGCAGAATTTCTCCGATAATTTATTGTTTATCATGATCGCCAGCGTATCGTTTATCTATTTGCTGATGCTGCTGCGCAACGCCGGTCATACGCCGAAACCCGTTGCTCACGTGTAAATGAATTCAAGCAGAGTGTGAACTTACTGTTTCACACTCTGCTTTTTTGTTTCTTCTATCTGACTTGCTTTATTCCAAATTTTATTCGTTTAAAAATAAAATGTGCAGCAGGCTATAATTTTGCATTTCGCTATTTCCGCACTTCTTATTTGCCGCGCATAATCCCTCGTTTTACAGATGCCCCTTTAATTTTGGCGAAGGATTTGTCTATGGCTGGGAATGTTCAGGAAAAACAGTTGCGATGGTACAACATTGCGCTGATGTCTTTTATCACTGTCTGGGGTTTTGGCAACGTTGTTAATAACTATGCCAACCAGGGGCTGGTGGTTGTTTTTTCATGGGTGTTTATCTTTGCACTCTATTTCACACCTTATGCGCTAATTGTTGGTCAGTTAGGCTCGACCTTCAAAGATGGGAAGGGCGGGGTCAGTACCTGGATTAAACACACGATGGGACCCGGACTGGCTTATCTCGCCGCGTGGACCTACTGGGTGGTGCATATTCCCTATCTGGCACAAAAACCCCAGGCAATTCTGATTGCGCTCGGTTGGGCGATGAAAGGCGACGGTTCGCTAATCAAAGAATATTCAGTCGTAGCGTTACAGGGGTTAACGCTGGTGCTGTTTATCTTCTTTATGTGGGTTGCTTCACGCGGTATGAAATCGCTGAAAATCGTCGGTTCTGTGGCAGGGATTGCGATGTTTGTTATGTCGCTCCTGTATGTGGCGATGGCGGTAACCGCGCCTGCGATTACTGAAGTGCATATTGCGACCACAAACATTACCTGGGAAACGTTCATTCCTCATATCGACTTTACCTACATTACCACTATTTCAATGCTGGTTTTCGCGGTTGGCGGAGCAGAGAAGATTTCTCCTTACGTTAATCAAACGCGCAACCCAGGAAAAGAATTTCCAAAAGGGATGCTATGCCTGGCGGTGATGGTTGCGGTTTGTGCCATTCTGGGCTCACTGGCGATGGGGATGATGTTTGACTCGCGTAATATCCCGGATGACTTAATGACTAACGGTCAATATTACGCCTTTCAGAAGCTGGGCGAGTATTACAACATGGGTAATACTTTAATGGTGATTTACGCCATTGCGAATACCCTGGGACAAGTAGCTGCGCTGGTATTCTCGATTGATGCCCCGCTTAAAGTGCTATTAGGTGATGCTGACAGCAAATATATTCCAGCCAGTTTATGTCGTACCAACGCTTCTGGTACGCCCGTTAATGGCTATTTTCTGACCCTGGTGCTGGTGGCAATTCTGATTATGCTGCCGACTCTCGGCATCGGTGATATGAACAATCTCTATAAATGGCTGTTGAATCTTAACTCGGTAGTGATGCCGCTGCGTTATTTATGGGTATTTGTTGCATTTATTGCAGTCGTTCGCCTGGCGCAGAAATATAAACCAGAATATGTCTTTATTCGTAATAAGCCTCTGGCAATGACCGTCGGGATTTGGTGTTTTGCCTTTACCGCCTTTGCCTGTTTGACGGGGATCTTCCCGAAAATGGAAGCCTTCACTGCAGAGTGGACCTTCCAGTTGGCGCTGAATGTTGCAACGCCGTTTGTGCTGGTAGGATTAGGACTGATATTCCCGCTGCTGGCGCGTAAAGCGAATAGTAAATAATTATTGTGGTCGGTGACGCTGACTCTGGCAGATCTGACCCGTTTTTACATAATCGAGAAATGCGCGCAAGCCGCAGGACATATACTGGCGGTTTGGATAATAGATCTGGAAGCCTGGACGCTCTGTGCTCCAGTCTTCCAGTACACATTCTAAACGACCAGTATCAAGGTACTCCTTGATCTGTTCATAGAGCAGATACCCGATACCAGCACCCATCAAAACGGCCTCCAGTTCAGCATCAACATCATCCAGAATGATATTTCCTGCGACAGCAATTTCCAGCTCCTTTGCAAATTGCCAGTGGAAAGGTTTGCCGCTGGGATAACGAAAAACAACACATTGATGATTAAGCAGATCATGAGGATGGCGGGGTTTGCCATATCTTGCAAAGTACTCTGGCGTTGCTGCTACACATAATTTCACTGGCGGGCCGATCGCCACGCTGATCATATCTTTTTCGACGATGCCACTAAGTCGAACGCCAGCGTCAAAGCCCTGTTGGACGATATCGACAAGAGAGTCGTCAGTTGTGAGCTCGACTTTAATATCAGGATATTCACGTGTGAAACCAACCAGTAAAGGCATTAAAAATATACGTGCAGCTACCCGGGCGGCATTGATTTTGAGCGTTCCTGTCGGTGTCAGACGAAAATCATTCATCTCATCTAACATGATCTGAATTTCGTCGAAAGCTGGGCGCAATCGTTCATAGAGATTAGAACCCGCTTCCGTTAACGATACGCTTCGGGTTGTCCGATTGAATAAGCGAATTTTAAGACGTTGTTCCAGTGTTTTAATACTATGGCTAATGGCGGACGAGGATAAGCCTAATTCATCGCCCGCTGCACGAAAGCTTTGATTACGGGCCACGGCAAAGAAAGTGGCAAAGTCAGACATATTCATCCGCATTAGTGAAAATCCTTCATTAACTCATCCTGAATCATCACGTTTACAGGATTATGCCGCCTGCGTAAAGTGCGCTCCAGAACTTAACGTGGAGGTAAAATTATGCAGTCTGAACGTATTTATTTGGTATGGGCCCATCCTCGTCATGATTCATTGACCGCACATATTGCTGATGCGATCCATCAGCGGGCAATGGAGCGGAAAATACAGGTGACGGAACTCGATTTATATCGGCGTAATTTCAACCCGGTGATGACGTCGGAAGATGAACCAGACTGGAAGAATATGGATAAACGTTATTCTCCAGAGGTTCATCAGCTTTATTCAGAGCTGCTTGAGCATGACACGTTAGTGGTGGTTTTTCCTCTCTGGTGGTACAGCTTCCCGGCAATGCTAAAAGGATATATTGACAGAGTATGGAATAATGGGCTGGCTTATGGAGATGGGCACAAATTACCATTCAATAAAGTTCGTTGGGTGGCGCTGGTTGGAGGAGACAAAGAATCATTTGTCCAGATGGGCTGGGAAAAAAATATAAGCGATTATTTAAAAAATATGTGCAGTTATCTTGGTATTGAAGATGCCGATGTCACTTTCTTGTGTAATACAGTGGTATTCGATGGGGAAGAACTTCACGCGAGCTATTATCAGTCGTTATTATCTCAGGTACGGGATATGGTAGATGTACTATAAGATGTGTTAAAAACGCTGTAGCAGAATGAAGCGCGGAATAAAAAAGCGGCAACTCAATAAAGTTGCCGCTTTACGGGGAAATTAGAACATTACCTTATGACCGTACTGCTCAAGAATGCCTTTCACGCGTTCCATGGTCTCTTTCTTCGGTGGTTTAACACCGTCGAGTTTGTACTCTTCACCCATTGCCACCCATTTGTGTTTGCCCAGTTCGTGGTAGGGGAGAAGTTCGATTTTCTCAACGTTACCCATATCACGGGTAAATTCACCGAGGCGATGCGCTGAATCGTCATCGTCAGACCAGCCTGGGACAACAACGTAGCGGATCCACACCTTCACATTTTTATTCGCCAGATATTTGGCGAACTCCAGCGTGCGGTGGTTGGAAACTCCAACCAGATTTTGGTGGATCTCGTCGTTCATCTGTTTGAGATCGAGCATTACCAGGTCGGTAACTTCCAGCAGTTCATCAATCACCGGATCGTAACGACGAACAAAACCGTTGGTGTCCAGACAGGTATGAATGCCTTCTTTTTTGCAGGCGCGGAACCAGTCACGAACAAACTCAGCTTGCAGGATTGCTTCACCGCCGGATGCGGTAACGCCGCCGCCGGAAGCGTTCATAAAGTGGCGATAGGTCACCACTTCCTTCATCAAATCTTCAACGGTAACTTCTTTACCGCCATGCGTGTCCCAGGTGTCGCGGTTATGACAATACAGGCAGCGCATCAGGCAGCCCTGGAAAAAGGTGATAAAGCGAATACCTGGGCCGTCTACGGTTCCACAGGATTCAAAGGAGTGAATGCGACCAATAACTGACATTGCGGTGTTTCTCCAGATGTGGCCCATCTGAGGCCGTGTTGGTGCGCAGCTCGAAGGCTACGTCGAGTCTGTTTTGGCAGTCACCTTAAAGTATAGATAGCTGACAAAAAAGGCTCTCGTGCTAAAAAAGGCCCCACTTTCGTGGAGCCTTTATTGTACGCTTTTTACTGTACGATTTCAGTCAAATCTAATTACATAGATTGAGTGAAGGTACGAGTAATAACGTCCTGCTGCTGTTCTTTAGTCAGCGAGTTGAAACGTACTGCGTAGCCAGATACACGGATGGTCAGCTGCGGATATTTTTCCGGGTTTTCCATCGCGTCGAGCAGCATTTCACGGTTCATCACGTTAACGTTCAGGTGCTGACCACCTTCGATGGATGCTTCGTGGTGGAAGTAACCATCCATCAGACCAGCCAGGTTGGTCTTACGAACTTCGTCGTCTTTACCCAGTGCGTTCGGAACGATAGAGAAGGTGTAGGAGATACCATCTTTAGCGTAAGCAAACGGTAGTTTAGCAACGGAAGTCAGAGACGCTACAGCACCTTTCTGGTCACGACCGTGCATCGGGTTAGCACCCGGTCCGAACGGCGCGCCAGCACGACGACCGTCTGGGGTGTTACCAGTTTTCTTACCATACACAACGTTAGAAGTGATGGTCAGAACAGACTGAGTCGGGATAGCGTCACGGTAGGTGTGCAGTTTCTGAATTTTCTTCATGAAACGTTCTACCAGGTCAACAGCCAGGTCATCTACACGCGGATCATTGTTACCAAACTGCGGGTATTCGCCTTCGATTTCGAAGTCGATAGCCAGACCGTCTTCGTCACGAATCGGTTTAACTTTCGCATATTTGATTGCAGACAGGGAGTCAGCAGCAACGGACAGACCAGCGATACCACACGCCATGGTGCGGATAACGTCACGGTCGTGCAGCGCCATCAGAGAGGCTTCGTAGCTGTACTTGTCGTGCATGTAGTGGATGATGTTCAGTGCAGTGATGTACTGTTTAGCCAGCCAGTCCATGAAGTGATCCATGCGCTCCATCACTTCATCATAGTTCAGGACATCGCCTTTGATCGGTTCAGACTTCGGACCAACCTGCATTTTCAGTTTTTCGTCAACGCCGCCGTTGATTGCGTACAGCATGGTTTTCGCCAGGTTTGCACGCGCACCGAAGAACTGCATTTGTTTACCAACGATCATCGGGCTTACGCAGCAAGCAATAGCGTAGTCATCGTTGTTGAAG
>NZ_CAOLGM010000007.1:0-68743 GCF_948475835.1 uncultured Escherichia sp.
ACGCAGGGATCTCTTTCCCGGTAAACCAACCGTCGTCATTGAAGATATGCATGCTGGCTCGGGTATCCCATTGCTGATACAGCACCAGCTCCGCGACATCCGCAGGTAAATCATCACGATGTAAAAGTTCACCTTCCAGAGAATGCACGCGCGTTCCGTTGCCGGTAATCAAATATGCATCCAGCGATAGCGCCCCGAGAATATGCTGCATCTCCAGCGCATGACGCCCCGTGGCAAAAGTGAGGGTAATGTCGCGTTCACGCAGTCGCGCCAAAGTAGAGAGGGTTTTCTCACCTAAATGATGGTCAGGCATCAATAAAGTGCCATCCATATCAAATGCTGCCAGACGAGCCATTTCTTTCTCCACTCTGTGACACGGTTAATGGTGATTGAGTATCACCTGATATATACGGAAGTAATAGTGAATAGTTAAATAATATTGTTCCGGGTTTATATGCGATTGCTCAACCGTCTTAACCAGTATCAACGTCTGTGGCAACCTTCAGCCGGAAAGCCGCAAACCGTCACCGTCAGCGAACTGGCCGAACGCTGTTTTTGCAGCGAACGCCATGTTCGTACGCTGTTGCGTCAGGCACAGGAGGCGGGATGGCTGGAGTGGCAGGCGCAGTCAGGACGCGGAAAGCGCGGACAATTACGCTTTCTGGTCACGCCGGAATCGCTACGCAATGCGATGATGGAACAGGCACTGGAAACCGGAAAGCAGCAAGATGTGCTGGAGCTGGCGCAACTGGCCCCAGGTGAGCTGCGCACTCTGTTACAGCCGTTTATGGGCGGACAATGGCAAAACGATACACCCACGTTGCGTATTCCCTACTATCGCCCGCTCGAACCGCTACAACCAGGCTTTTTGCCCGGCCGTGCCGAGCAGCATCTCGCCGGGCAGATATTTTCCGGCCTGACCCGCTTCGATAATAATACTCAGCGCCCGATTGGCGATTTAGCGCATCACTGGGAAACCTCTACTGACGGGTTACGCTGGGACTTTTATCTTCGTTCAACCCTACACTGGCATAACGGCGATGCAGTAAAAGCCTCACACTTACACCAGCGATTATTGATGCTGTTACAACTGCCAGCACTGGATCAATTATTTATTAGCGTGAAGCGTATTGAAGTCACCCATCCGCAGTGTCTGACCTTCTTTTTACATCGCCCCGATTACTGGCTTGCGCACCGGCTGGCGAGCTATTGCAGCCATCTGGCGCATCCGCAATTCCCACTGATCGGCACTGGTCCTTTTCGCTTAACACAATTCACAGCGGAGCTGGTGCGCCTGGAGAGCCATGATTATTACCATTTGCGTCATCCGCTGCTTAAAGCGGTTGAGTACTGGATAACTCCGCCGCTTTTCGAAAAAGATTTGGGAACCAGTTGTCGGCATCCCGTGCAAATCACCATCGGCAAACCGGAGGAGCTGCAACGGGTCAGCCAGGTCAGTAGTGGCATCAGTTTAGGTTTTTGCTATTTAACGTTGCGCAAAAGTCCCCGACTCTCCCTCTGGCAGGCGCGAAAAGTGATCTCCATTATTCATCAATCCGGTTTATTACAAACGTTAGAAGTCGGAGAAAACCTGATCACCGCCAGTCATGCATTACTGCCAGGCTGGACTATTCCGCACTGGCAAGTACCGGATGAAGTCAAACTACCGAAAACCTTGACGCTGGTTTATCACTTACCGATAGAACTTCATACCATGGCAGAACGCCTACAGGCGACACTGGCAGCGGAAGGCTGTGAACTCACAATTATTTTTCATAACGCAAAAAACTGGGACGACACGACCCTACTGGCACACGCAGACCTCATGATGGGCGACAGATTAATTGGCGAAGCACCGGAATATACTCTGGAGCAATGGCTACGTTGCGATCCACTATGGCCACATGTTTTCGACGCTCCAGCATATGCACATCTGCAATCGACGCTGGACGCGGTGCAAGTAATGCCTGATGAGGAAAACCGATTTAATGCCCTGAAAGCGGTTTTTAGCCAGTTAATGGCAGACGCGACGCTGACGCCGCTGTTCAACTATCACTATCGCATTAGTGCCCCTCCCGGCGTGAACGGTGTGCGACTGACACCGCGCGGCTGGTTTGAATTTACCGAAGCCTGGCTTCCCGCGCCGTCGCAATGAATAGCTGGTCCGGGTTAATCGCAGGCGTTACCATAACGCTTTTATTGTTCAAGCAGGATTATCTATGAAACGTGCTGTCGTTGTGTTCAGTGGAGGCCAGGATTCCACCACCTGTCTGGTGCAGGCATTACAACAATATGATGAAGTCCATTGCGTGACGTTCGATTACGGTCAGCGACATCGCGCAGAAATCGACGTGGCACGCGAACTGGCGCTGAAACTGGGAGCACGCGCGCATAAGGTTCTTGATGTAACGCTGCTCAACGAGCTGGCGGTCAGCAGCCTGACACGTGACAGCATTCCGGTGCCTGATTATGAACCTGAAGCCGATGGCATCCCGAATACGTTTGTCACAGGGCGTAATATTTTGTTCCTGACGCTGGCGGCAATATATGCGTATCAGGTAAAAGCAGAAGCCGTAATTACCGGCGTCTGTGAAACGGATTTCTCCGGCTACCCGGATTGCCGCGATGAGTTTGTGAAAGCACTAAACCATGCCGTCAGTTTGGGCATGGCGAAAGATATTCGTTTTGAAACGCCGCTGATGTGGATTGATAAAGCGGAAACCTGGGCGCTGGCAGATTATTACGGCAAACTGGATTTAGTCCGTAACGAAACGTTGACCTGCTATAACGGCATTAAAGGCGACGGTTGCGGTCATTGTGCGGCATGTAATTTACGCGCCAACGGTTTGAATCATTATCTGGCCGATAAACCGACGGTGACGGCAGCGATGAAGCAGAAAACCGGGTTGAGGTAATTATTCCGGGTGTCGCCGGATGCGGCTTGAGCATCCGGCACCACAAAACGTTTACTTAACCATCTGCTCCAGCTTTTCGCGCAATTCCCCTTCCAGAGCTAATGCTTTCTGCGTTTTAAGATCAATACAAACAAACGTAATAAGCGCATCCGCTACCACCTGCCCTTCCGGCTCCAGTGTAATGACCTGGCTTAAGATGCCGCTTTTACCGTTTAATTGCTGCAACCGACTGGTAATAGTTAACAGGTCGCTTAATACCGCTGGGCGACGATAGTTAATATTGATATTGACCACGACGAAGGCGATGTTATGGGCCGTCATCCACTGAAAACTGTCGCTATTTTCCAACCCATCCCAGCGGGCTTCTTCGAGAAATTCAAGGTAGCGGGCGTTGTTGACGTGTTGGTAAACGTCGAGATGATATCCACGAACTTTGATTTGTGTTTGCATAGCGCAATAACCTTACGTTGTTGTTATAAGTACAGAGGTCATAACTGGTATGACCTCTTCAGTCTGGCAAAAAATTGCCACTATGCAAATTAATTACAGGGTTAATACCGCCAGATTACGTTCCACCAGCGAATTGCCCATCCCCGGCACCTGCTTTAGATCCTCCACCGTTTTAAACGGACCGTACTCTTCGCGATAACTGACAATCGCCTGCGCTTTCTTCAGGCCAACGCCATTCATCGCGCGGGCTAGCTCTTCCGCGCTGGCATTATTAATGCTGACCCGGGTGCCTTCTTCGTCACTGGCTTTCGCCGGTACTGCTGCTTTACTTTGTGCTGCAGGAGCTTCCGCTTTGGTTTCTACCGCCGTCGGTTTCGCCACAGAAGCTGCCGCCAGCGCGCTATGAGACATTCCGGCACAGGCCAGGGACAGGGTAATGAGCAGTGCTTTAATTCCGTGTTTCATACTGTTTTCTCCTTGTTTGTTAACAGTGGAATCACCTTAACGGCAGTGAAAACAGTAAACAAATGGCAATGTTCAGAAATGGAAAAGGCCGCGAAAGCGACCTTTTCTTGTTACAGCTGCAACGCATTTTTTTGCGAGGCGGCTTCAGGATTATTGCTGTTCCAGCGCATCGCCAATTTTGATTTTCGCCTCTTTACGCAGGTTACTCATCAGAGCTTCAAAGACGATTTGTGCGTTGTTCTGGGTGATACCCTGCACCATCGCTTTTTTCTGATCTTCCGGCATTGAACCTTGTTTCACTTCATCCAGCGCCAGCAGAACCACATTACCTTGCATATCGGTCGCCATACCGTAGCTCGGTTTGTCTTTCGCTGGCAGTGGCAGTGCAAACGCCGCCTGGCTAATCGGGTCACGACCGGAACGGCTTAAGATTTTCGGCTCGCCAAATTTCAGACCGGCAGCCTGCATAGCTTCCGCACCTTTGCCGGCTTTCAAATCAACCAGCAGTTTCTCAGCATCCACTTTCGCCTGTTGTTCAGCTTTGTTGTGCTGAACCAGTGCCTTAACTTGTTCCTGAACATCTGCCAACGGTTTCACCGCTTCCGGTTTGTGCTCGCTGATGCGCAGCACGAATGCGCGGTCGCCGTCTACGGTGATGATGTCAGAGTTGATGCCCGGCGCGCCGTTTTCACCTACCAGACCGCCGTTAAAGATAGCGTCGGCAACCGGCTTGAAGTTCAACTCTTCCGGCAGGTTATCTTTGCTAAACCAACCCGTCTGAGTGGCTTTAACGCCGGCAGCTTGCTCTGCACCGGCCAGAGACTCCGTGTCGTTGCTTGCCGCATCGCTCACTTTCTGCTGCAGCGCATAGTACGCATCGAGGGCTTTTTCGTGTTTCACTTTCGCCGCAATGTCGTCACGTACTTCGTCTAACGATTTCACTTTCGCTGGCTGAATGTCGTCCAGACGTACAATCAGGAAACCGACCGAAGATTTGATGACACCAGACAGTTGCCCTTTTTCTTTCAGACCAGCATTTTTCAGTTCGTCGGGGATAGTGGCATCTTCTAACCAACCCATATCGCCGCCGTTACGGGCAGAGATAATATCGGCAGATTTTTCTTTGGCTAATGCAGCAAAATCACCGCCTTTATTCAGCTCATCAAGTACCGCTTTCGCTTCATCTTCAGTTTTGGTCTGGATGATGCTGTAGCGGGTACGCTGCGGCTGGGTGAATTGATCCTGATGCTGATCGTAGTAGCTCTGGATATCCGCATCGCTAACCGGTTGCTGCATCGTTGCGGCATCCAGCTTGATGTAACTCACGCGGAATTGTTCCGGCGTCATGAAATTGTTTTTGTTTTGTTCGTAGTAGCTGGCAATCTCCTGTTCGGTCACAGGCTGCTTCGCCGCCAGCGCGTTAACATCGATAGTCGCCTCACGCACCACGCGTTGTTGCGCGACCAGTGCCGCCAGCTCGTCGGTTTCACCTTTCAGCATAAAATCGGTACCGGCAACACCGTTAATCAGCTGTTGGGTAGTGAGCTGGTTACGCAGCGCCTGGGCGTACTGATCGGCGGTCATCCCCATCTGGTTGAGGATACCGTTATAGCGGCTGTTATCAAATTTGCCGTCAACCTGGAAGGCTGGGGTCGCGAAAATCGCCTGTTTAACCTGCTCATCACTGATACCCAGTTTCAGCTCACGAGCGTACTGATCCAACAGCGCCTCGTCGATCAGACGATTCAGCACCTGTTGACGCAGGGTTTTCATATAGCCTTCATTCGCTGCCAGCTCGGAGTATTGATCGCCCAGCTGTTGCTGCATGCGATTACGCTCGCTGTTAAAGGCGTTCTCGAACTGCCCACGGCTGATTTCCTGGTCATTCACTTTTGCGGCGTAGTTATTGCTTCCGCCAATCAGGTAACCACTCACGCCGGTCAATATGAACGACACGATAATGATACCGAAAATAATCTTGAGCACGAGACTGTTTGCAGCCGTGCGTAAGCTGTCCATCATGGTGTAACAACACTCCGCTGTAGATGACTGTGTACCTCACGCAACGTATCGATGCGCGCAAAGGCCTATTGTGACAAGAAACGGGGGCAATTGTCAGCCCACAAGACGCAGAAAGTCACCGAATACAAATAAAAAAGGCACATCAGTAGATGCGCCCTTGAACTTCGTCACATCCCCACCGGGGACAACGCTTAGTTTACCGCGTCTTTCAGTGCTTTACCTGCACGGAAGCTCGGTACTTTAGCAGCAGCGATGGTGATCTCTTTACCGGTCTGCGGGTTGCGGCCAGTACGGGCAGCACGCTCTTTAACGGCAAAAGTACCAAAACCTACCAGTGCTACATCATCCCCTTCTTTCAGAGATTCAGTTACGGAAGCAATAATAGCATCTAACGCACGGCCAGCCGCAGCTTTAGAGATATCAGCCCCTGCAGCAATCTTGTCGATCAATTGAGATTTATTCACTCTTCTCTTCCTCTTTATAATTTATATCGCACTTGAATCCTTCAAGGTACGAACGCGCAGCAGTTATATCAGGCCAGCCATCCCCTTACAACACCCCTTAATAAGGGCAAGCCCGATCCGCCATCTAACTTAGCGAGACAAAAAAAGGCTGGCAAGCCCGAATTAGCCTGCCAGCCCTGTTTTTATTAGTGCATTTTGCGCGAGGTCACTATTTTGCAGTCACAACCTGCATACCAGACGGTTCATTTTGTAGCGCCAGAGTCAGAACTTCCTCAATGCGCTTCACAGGATGAATGTCCAGATCGGCAATTACGTTGTCAGGAATCTCTTCCAGATCGCGTTTATTTTCGAACGGAATTAGCACTGTTTTAATCCCGCCGCGATGCGCTGCCAGGAGTTTTTCTTTCAAACCACCGATCGGCAGTACCTGACCACGCAGAGTGATCTCACCGGTCATTGCCACATCGGCACGAACCGGGTTACCGGTCAGGCAAGAAACCAGCGCGGTGCACATAGCAATACCGGCACTCGGACCATCTTTCGGCGTCGCACCTTCCGGAACGTGGACGTGGATGTCACGTTTTTCGTAAAAATCAGGGTTGATCCCCAGTTTTTCCGCACGCGCACGAACCACCGTTAACGCCGCCTGAATAGACTCCTGCATCACTTCGCCGAGCGAACCGGTATAGGTCAGTTTGCCTTTACCCGGAACACATGCGGTTTCAATGGTCAGCAAGTCACCGCCCACTTCCGTCCACGCCAGACCGGTTACCTGACCGACACGGTTTTCGTTATCAGCGCGACCATAGTCGAAACGCTGAACACCGAGGTAGTCATGCAGGTTATCGCCGTTAATTTCGATATGTTTTAATGACTTATCGAGCAGTAACTGCTTAACCGCTTTGCGGCACAGTTTGGAGATTTCACGCTCCAGACCACGCACGCCCGCCTCACGGGTGTAGTAACGAATAATGCCGATAATGGCGCTATCGTCGACGGTCAGCTCACCTTTTTTCAGTGCATTACGTTCAATCTGCTTCGGCAGCAGGTGACGTTTGGCGATGTTCAGTTTTTCATCTTCGGTATAACCGGAGAGGCGAATCACTTCCATACGATCCAGCAGCGGTGCCGGAATGTTCATGGAGTTCGACGTCGCGACAAACATCACGTCGCTGAGATCGTAATCCACTTCCAGGTAGTGGTCGCTGAACGCTACGTTCTGCTCTGGATCCAGCACTTCAAGCAGTGCAGAGGCCGGATCGCCTCGCATGTCAGAAGACATTTTGTCGATCTCATCGAGCAGGAACAGCGGGTTTTTCACGCCCACTTTCGCCATTTTCTGGATCAGTTTACCCGGCATAGAACCGATGTAAGTACGGCGGTGACCACGGATTTCCGCTTCATCACGCACGCCGCCCAGCGCCATACGGACATATTTACGCCCGGTGGCTTTGGCAATGGACTGACCAAGAGAGGTTTTACCTACCCCCGGCGGCCCTACCAGGCAGAGGATCGGTCCCTTGATTTTGTTGACACGGCTTTGAACCGCAAGGTACTCAAGGATGCGATCTTTCACGCGCTCCAGACCATAATGGTCGGTATCAAGGATTTCCTGCGCCTGACGCAGGTCTTTTTTGACCTTGCTGCGCGCATTCCACGGTACCTGTACCATCCAGTCGATATAACCACGCACTACGGTCGCTTCTGCCGACATCGGAGACATCATTTTCAGCTTCTGCAACTCTGCTTCCGCTTTCTCTTTTGCCTCTTTCGGCATCTTCGCCGCGTCGATTTTGCGCTTCAGGGCTTCGTTTTCGTCCGGCGCGTCGTCCATTTCACCGAGTTCTTTCTGAATAGCTTTCATTTGCTCGTTCAGATAGTACTCACGCTGGGATTTCTCCATCTGCTTTTTAACGCGGTTGCGAATGCGTTTCTCAACCTGCAGCAGATCGATTTCCGATTCCATCATTGCCATCAGATATTCCAGACGTTCGTTAACGTCGGACATCTCCAGAACGGACTGTTTGTCAGCCAGTTTCAGCGGCATATGTGCAGCAATGGTATCCGCCAGACGCGCCGGATCGTCGATGCTATTCAGCGACGTCAGCACTTCTGGTGGGATTTTTTTGTTCAGCTTGATGTAGCCTTCGAACTGGCTGATTGCAGTACGCACCAGCACTTCCTGTTCCCGCTCATCAATGGTCGGCGACTCCAGATACTCCGCCTTCGCAGAAAAGTGTTCGCCATTGTCAGAGAGCGCAGAAATACGCGCGCGCTGTAACCCCTCGACCAGCACTTTGACGGTGCCGTCAGGCAGTTTCAGCATCTGCAATATAGAGGCCACGGTCCCGACGGTGAAAAGATCGTTTACACCCGGCTCATCCGTTGAAGCTTCTTTCTGCGCGACCAGCATAATTTTTTTATCATGGTCCATCGCCGCTTCCAGACAACGGATAGATTTTTCCCGCCCGACAAATAAGGGGATGACCATGTGCGGATAAACCACCACATCGCGCAGCGGCAATACGGGGATTTCAATGCGTTCAGAACGCTCAGGATTCATAGAGCTCTCTCTTAGTTTAATTTCCGCCAGGTAATCAGATGACACGACTGTGCTTCACGCCATCTATTAACATGTACGTCAGTATATGGGGATGTTTCCCCCACATTCAACGCCGAGAATAGAGGAAAAATTAAAGGGGAGATAAAATCCCCCCTTTTTGGTTAACTAATTGTATGGGAATGGTTAATTATTCACCAGATGCCTGTTGCGCTTCCGGCTTACCATAAATCAGCAACGGTTTGCTTTGACCATCAATTACCGACTCGTCGATAACCACTTTTTCGACATCTTCCATGGACGGCAGATCGTACATGGTATCGAGCAGTGCGGCTTCTACGATGGAACGCAGGCCACGGGCACCGGTTTTACGCGCCATCGCTTTCTTAGCGATAGCATCCAGCGCCTCGTCACGGAATTCCAGATCCACGCCTTCCAGATTAAACAGCGCCTGATACTGCTTGGTCAGGGCGTTTTTCGGCTCTTTGAGGATCTGAATCAGAGCTTCTTCGCTCAGTTCATTCAACGTTGCGACAACCGGCAGACGACCAATAAACTCAGGGATAAGACCAAACTTGATCAGATCTTCCGGTTCAACCTGCGCCAGCAGCTCGCCTTCGCTTGCTTTGTCGGACTTCGCTTTTACCGTCGCGCCAAAACCAATGCCGGAGCCGGTTTCTACACGGTGGGAAATCACTTTATCCAGACCGGCAAACGCACCGCCACAAATAAACAGGATCTTAGAGGTATCAACCTGCAAGAATTCCTGCTGCGGATGTTTACGCCCACCTTGCGGTGGAACAGCAGCTACCGTACCTTCGATCAGTTTCAACAGTGCCTGCTGTACGCCTTCACCGGAAACGTCTCGGGTAATGGACGGGTTGTCTGACTTACGAGAAATCTTGTCGATTTCATCGATGTAGACAATCCCGCGCTGCGCTTTCTGTACGTCGTAATCGCACTTCTGCAACAGCTTCTGAATGATGTTTTCAACGTCTTCGCCCACATAACCGGCTTCGGTCAGCGTGGTTGCGTCGGCCATGGTGAACGGGACGTCCAGCAGGCGCGCCAGCGTTTCAGCCAGCAGCGTTTTACCGGAACCGGTCGGACCGATCAGCAGAATGTTACTTTTGCCCAACTCGACACCATTGCTGGTATCGCCGTTGCGCAGACGTTTGTAATGGTTGTATACCGCGACCGCCAGCACTTTTTTCGCCTGTTCCTGGCCGATAACGTAATCGTCCAGGTGGTTGCGAATTTCATGCGGCGTCGGTAGCGCACTGCGTTCACGATGCGGTGCAACTTCTTTAATCTCTTCGCGAATGATGTCGTTACATAAATCAACACATTCGTCGCAGATATACACGGATGGACCGGCAATCAGCTTGCGCACTTCATGCTGGCTTTTGCCGCAAAAAGAGCAATACAGCAATTTGCCTGAGCCATCTTTGCGTTTATCTGTCATGGGTCAAAACCTCTTCTTTGTTCTTTGTGCCGCACACGACGACGCAAATGCCATTCTCAGGCGCAAGCCGCTTACAGCGTTGTGCCGCCCTGGATAAGTATAGCGGCACAGTTGCGCCTCTGGCATCAATTACGATGGGTCAGAATCGAATCGACCAGACCGTATTCCACCGCTTCAGGGGCGGAAAGGAAGCGATCGCGCTCGGTATCACGTTCAATCTGTTCTAATGATTGACCCGTATGAAGCGCCATAAGTTCATTCATGCGCCCTTTAACTTTCAGAATTTCACGGGCATGAATTTCGATATCGGTCGCCTGGCCCTGGTAGCCGCCCAACGGTTGGTGAATCATCACGCGCGAATTCGGCAGGCAAAAACGTTTACCTTTTGCCCCTGCGGTCAACAAGAAAGCGCCCATCGAGGCCGCCTGGCCCATACAGATGGTGCTGACATCAGGCTTGATAAACTGCATGGTGTCATAGATAGACATCCCGGCAGTGATCACCCCGCCTGGGGAGTTAATGTACAGATAGATATCTTTTTCTGGGTTTTCCGCTTCCAGGAACAGCATCTGCGCCACAATCAGGTTAGCCATGTGGTCTTCAACCTGGCCAGTCAGAAAAATGACGCGTTCCTTAAGTAGACGAGAATAGATATCAAAAGAGCGCTCACCGCGTGAGGTCTGTTCAATGACCATCGGCACCAGCGCCATATGGGGTGCAAAGTTATCTCGTTCGCCGCTGTATGACATTTCCGTCTCCTGGATAAAATTGAAAAAACCTGCTGTACCGATTGTAACCTTATGGACGGATTATCAGCTAGTCCCTGTGTTATGGGTACGGCATCACCATATTTCAAGCATAACAATCTTTTGTTGTTACGCTAACACCGAAAGAGGCTTTTCGCACGGTTCCATGCAAAATTCATGACAAAAAAAAGCCCACCACCTGGCGGTGACGGGCCTTTGTGCGAATTTAGCGCGTTATGCTGCGTAAATTACGCCTGCTGGTTCATCAGCTCGTTGAAAGTGGTTTCTTTTTCAGTCACTTTCGCTTTCGCCAGTACAGCTTCAACAGCCTGTTCTTCCAGAGCAACATTGCGCATGTTGTCCATCAGTTCTTTGTTTTTGCTGTAGAACTCGATAACTTCTTTCGGATCTTCGTACGCAGAAGCCATCTCTTCGATCAGGCCTTTCACGCGCTCTTCGTCAGCTTTCAGCTCGTTGGTGCGGATAACTTCGCCCAGCAGCAGGCCAACAACTACGCGGCGTTTTGCCTGTTCTTCGAACAGTTCGCGCGGCAGTTCCAGAGCTTGTTTTTCGTTGCCACCGAAACGCTGTGCAGCCTGACGACGCAGAACGTCGATTTCGCTGTCGATCAGCGCAGCCGGTACGTCGATGTCGTTAGCTTTTACCAGACCTTCGATCGCCTGAGACTTAACGCGGTTACGGATGGCGCTCTTCAGCTCGCGCTCCATGTTTTTACGCACTTCAGCGCGCAGACCTTCTACGGAACCATCTTCAACGCCGAAACGTTTGATGAATTCTGCAGTCAGTTCCGGCAGTTCACGCTCTTCAACTTTCTTCAGGTTGATAGCGAATTTCGCTGCTTTACCTTTCAGGTTTTCTGCGTGGTACTCTTCCGGGAAGGTCACGTCGATGGTGAACTCTTCGCCCGCTTTGTGGCCTTTGATACCGTCTTCAAAGCCCGGGATCATACGACCCTGGCCCATCGCCAGTACGAAATCAGACGCTTTGCCGCCTTCGAACTCTTCGCCGTCTACAGAACCGGTGAAGTCGATGGTCACGCGGTCTTCTGCTTCAACAGCGCCGTCTTTGTCTTTCCAGGTTGCCTGCTGTTTACGCAGAGTATCCAGCATGCCGTCAACGTCAGCGTCGGTCACTTCAACGATCGGTTTTTCAACTTCGATCGCTTCCAGACCCTGCAGCTCAACTTCCGGATAAACTTCAAACTCTACAGAGTAGGTGAAGTCTTCACCCAGCTTGTATTCGCCCGGAACATAGGTCGGTGCGCCAGCTGGATTGATTTTTTCTTTAATGATGGCGTCAATGAAGTTACGGCTCATCAGGTCGCCCAGGACGTCCTGGCGTACAGACGCGCCATAACGCTGAGCAACGATATTCATTGGCACTTTGCCTTTGCGGAAGCCGTCAATACGTACTTTTTTCGCAACGTTGACCAGCTCGCTTTTAACAGCGGTCTCGATGCTGTCAGCAGCGATAGTAATCGTTACACGGCGGCCAAGGCCTTGAGTGGTTTCAACTGAAACTTGCATCTTGTTACCTCAAAAAATCACAGTGCTCGGTCAACTCTTACCCCGCAAGCACAGGTTGTTGGCTTCGCGGAACCGGGATGTTCTTATAATCAATCACATTCCCTGTTACCAGAATCATCCCGAAAGCATTCAAATAGGACGCGGCATTATAGCGGCATCACTTTTATGAGTCGAGAACGGTTATTGCGCGCTGTCGCGTATTTTTTCACAATTCCCGAGCAATTTTCGTCTGAATGCTGGGCAAAAAGCGCAAAATCCAGACAAAACAAAACGGCCCGCAGGCCGTTTTTCATAAAATCTTTAGCAACATACTGGAAAAGCGCCGACAGTTGCAAATGCGTTTTTACGCGATGCTTCCTGCTCCACGACAGGGAGGAGAGGCAAAGACGGTGTCCTGCAACCCTTCCCACTCCTTAATAGTGTAAGTATGCAGAGCCAGCGCATGAACGGTAGTAGAGAGTTCCTCCGCTAAAGTACTGTAAATCATTCGATGACGATTCAGAAAACGTTCACCCGTAAAACGATCGCTGACCAGCACAACTTTAAAATGGCTTTCAGAGCCGGCTGGGACATTGTGACGATAGCTTTCATCCACTACTTCGAGGAATACGGGTTGGAACGCCGCCCTTAATTTTTCTTCTATCCGCTCACGTATCATCATGAAATATCTCCTCCGACAACGCTGAGATGTCATCCATCCCTTTAAATACTAGCCGCTTTTACCGTTTCCATTGCAGCTTAACAACAAATATTTAGGTTTCGTCCTGGTTTTTCCGTCAAGCGTATGAAGTTTACTGATTTAAAGATTGAAACACAGGCCTCGCATCAGCGTTTCTTTTACCAGGGGTGATTATTTCGTCAACATGATGAATTTACATGCCTTACCCACTTCCCCTCGCCGTTGGCAATGTTATGATGGCGGGAATTTTTACCAAACACGCTTAAGAGTCTCTGAGAGCCCGAACATGTTCAAAAAAATCCTCTTCCCGTTAGTTGCTCTGTTTATGCTTGCAGGATGCGCAAAACCGCCAACAACTATTGAAGTTTCCCCGACGATTACACTGCCACAGCAGGATCCAAGCCTGATGGGCGTCACCGTAAGCATTAATGGTGCCGATCAGCGTACCGATCAGGCGCTGGCAAAAGTCACCCGCGATAATCAAATCGTTACCCTGACCGCCTCCCGCGATCTGCGTTTCCTGCTGCAAGAAGTGCTGGAAAAACAGATGACCGCGCGTGGTTACATGGTTGGTCCGAATGGCCCGGTTAATCTGCAAATCATCGTTAGCCAACTGTATGCTGACGTGTCCCAGGGCAACGTGCGCTACAACATCGCCACCAAAGCGGATATCGCCATCATCGCTACCGCGCAGAATGGCAACAAAATGACCAAAAACTATCGTGCCAGCTACAACGTTGAAGGTGCGTTCCAGGCCTCCAACAAAAATATCGCCGATGCGGTTAACAGTGTGCTGACCGATACCATCGCTGATATGTCTCAGGACACCAGCATCCACGAATTCATCAAGCAGAACGCGCGTTAATTTCTGCCCTCTGGCCCGGTGCAAGCCGGGCCTGTAGACGCCCATGTCCAGTCAATATTTACGTATTTTTCAACAGCCGCGTTCAGCCATATTGCTGATCCTGGGTTTTGCTTCCGGGCTACCGCTCGCCCTGACATCCGGCACCTTACAGGCCTGGATGACGGTCGAGAATATCGATCTCAAAACCATTGGTTTCTTCTCTCTGGTAGGCCAGGCTTACGTTTTTAAATTCCTCTGGTCACCGCTGATGGACCGCTACACGCCCCCATTTTTTGGGCGGCGGCGCGGTTGGCTGCTCGCCACGCAAATCCTGTTATTAGTCGCCATTGCGGCGATGGGTTTTCTCGAACCAGGCACCCAACTCCGCTGGATGGCGGCACTGGCAGTGGTGATCGCTTTTTGCTCTGCCTCCCAGGATATTGTCTTCGATGCGTGGAAAACCGATGTGCTCCCGGCAGAAGAACGTGGTGCGGGCGCGGCAATCAGCGTTCTGGGTTACCGTTTAGGGATGCTGGTTTCCGGCGGCTTAGCCCTGTGGCTGGCAGATAAATGGCTGGGCTGGCAGGGCATGTACTGGTTGATGGCGGCGCTGTTGATCCCCTGTATTATCGCGACGTTGCTTGCACCAGAACCGACCGACACCATTCCTGTGCCAAAAACGCTGGAACAAGCGGTTGTTGCACCTCTGCGAGATTTCTTTGGTCGCAATAATGCCTGGCTTATTTTGCTTCTTATCGTGCTGTATAAGCTGGGCGACGCATTCGCCATGAGCCTGACAACCACGTTTTTGATTCGCGGCGTCGGGTTTGATGCGGGTGAAGTAGGCGTGGTTAACAAAACGCTTGGCTTACTGGCGACCATTGTTGGCGCATTGTACGGTGGGATTTTGATGCAGCGCCTGTCGCTGTTCCGGGCGCTGCTGATTTTCGGCATTTTACAAGGTGCGTCTAACGCTGGTTACTGGCTGCTGTCGATTACTGATAAGCATCTCTACAGCATGGGCGCAGCCGTCTTTTTCGAAAACCTCTGTGGCGGGATGGGCACATCAGCCTTTGTCGCGCTGTTAATGACGCTGTGTAATAAGTCATTTTCCGCTACTCAATTTGCCCTGCTCTCAGCGCTTTCCGCTGTAGGACGAGTTTATGTCGGCCCCGTGGCGGGTTGGTTTGTTGAAGCACACGGCTGGTCGACATTCTATCTATTCTCCGTCGCCGCTGCCGTACCGGGGCTTATTTTGCTGCTGGTTTGCCGCCAGACGCTTGAATATACACGAGTAAATGACAACTTTATCTCCCGTACCGAATATCCGGCAGGTTATGCCTTTGCCATGTGGACACTGGCGGCGGGCGTCAGCCTGTTGGCCGTGTGGTTACTGCTGTTGACGATGGACACGCTGGATTTGACGCACTTCTCTTTCCTGCCTGCTCTGCTGGAAGTCGGGGTTTTAGTCGCCCTTTCTGGCGTCGTGCTTGGTGGTTTGCTGGATTATCTGGCTCTACGAAAAACGCATCTGACGTAATCTGTAAATATTATTTAGCTGTAGTAATCACTCGCCGTAATTATTACGGCTAAATAAACATCAGTATCGCTTAATAATATTTGTTCTTTTGTGCGGCTTAGCGTTTGGAAATTATTGACGCTATTTATGAATTCTATTTTTCTTACACGATTCAGCTAATTAGTTTTTATTTTCTCACTACCCAGTTGTCACCTTAATGATAATTATTTGTTAAATAATTGTTTTATTTTGTATTGGTTATACCAATTGCCCGTCCAAACTCCTTCTGCACTCCCCTTTCGTTATAACGCCCTTTTGCAACAGCTTCTTAAAATCAACTTGATATGTTTTGCAACATATGTGACCTGACAGCCAAATCCAAGTAACAGGAATTTAATCATGTTTACAGTAATGTAACCTTCCCGTAAAATGCCCACACACTTTAAACGCCACCAGATCCCGTGGAATTGAGGTCGTTAAATGAGACTCAGGAAATACAATAAAAGTTTGGGATGGTTGTCATTATTTGCAGGCACTGTATTGCTCAGTGGCTGTAATTCTGCGCTGTTAGATCCCAAAGGACAGATTGGTCTGGAGCAACGTTCACTGATACTGACGGCATTTGGCCTGATGTTGATTGTCGTTATTCCCGCAATCTTGATGGCTGTTGGTTTCGCCTGGAAGTATCGTGCGAGCAATAAAGATGCTAAGTACAGCCCGAACTGGTCACACTCCAATAAAGTGGAAGCTGTGGTCTGGACGGTACCTATCTTAATCATCATCTTCCTTGCGGTACTGACCTGGAAAACCACTCACGCTCTTGAGCCTAGCAAGCCGCTGGCACACGACGAGAAGCCCATTACCATCGAAGTGGTTTCCATGGACTGGAAATGGTTCTTCATCTACCCGGAACAGGGCATTGCTACCGTGAATGAAATCGCTTTCCCGGCGAACACTCCGGTGTACTTCAAAGTGACCTCCAACTCCGTGATGAACTCCTTCTTCATTCCGCGTCTGGGTAGCCAGATTTATGCCATGGCCGGTATGCAGACTCGCCTGCATCTGATCGCCAACGAACCCGGTACTTATGACGGTATCTCCGCCAGCTACAGCGGGCCGGGCTTCTCAGGCATGAAGTTCAAAGCTATTGCAACACCGGATCGCGCCGAATTCGACCAATGGGTCGCAAAAGCGAAACAGTCGCCGAACACCATGTCTGACATGGCTGCGTTCGAAAAACTGGCCGCGCCTAGCGAATACAACCAGGTGGAATATTTCTCCAACGTGAAACCAGACTTGTTTGCCGATGTGATTAACAAGTTTATGGCTCACGGTAAGAGCATGGACATGACCCAGCCAGAAGGTGAGCACAGTGCACACGAAGGTATGGAAGGCATGGACATGAGCCACGCGGAATCCGCCCATTAAAGGGGTTGAGGAAGAATAAAGATGTTCGGAAAATTATCACTTGATGCAGTCCCGTTCCATGAACCTATCGTCATGGTTACGATCGCTGGCATTATTTTGGGAGGTCTGGCGCTCGTTGGCCTGATCACTTACTTCGGTAAGTGGACCTACCTGTGGAAAGAGTGGCTGACCTCCGTCGACCATAAACGCCTCGGTATCATGTATATCATCGTGGCGATTGTGATGTTGCTGCGTGGTTTTGCTGACGCCATTATGATGCGTAGCCAGCAGGCTCTTGCCTCGGCGGGTGAAGCGGGCTTCCTGCCACCTCACCACTACGATCAGATCTTCACCGCGCACGGCGTGATTATGATCTTCTTCGTGGCGATGCCTTTCGTTATCGGTCTGATGAACCTGGTGGTTCCGCTGCAGATCGGCGCGCGTGACGTTGCGTTCCCGTTCCTCAACAACTTAAGCTTCTGGTTTACTGTTGTTGGTGTGATTCTGGTTAACGTTTCTCTCGGCGTGGGCGAATTTGCGCAGACCGGCTGGCTGGCCTATCCACCGCTATCGGGAATAGAGTACAGTCCGGGAGTCGGTGTTGATTACTGGATATGGAGTCTCCAGCTATCCGGTATAGGTACGACGCTTACCGGTATCAACTTCTTCGTTACCATTCTGAAGATGCGCGCACCGGGCATGACCATGTTCAAGATGCCAGTATTTACCTGGGCATCACTGTGCGCGAACGTACTGATTATTGCTTCCTTCCCAATTCTGACGGTTACCGTCGCGTTGTTGACCCTGGATCGCTATCTGGGCACCCATTTCTTTACCAACGATATGGGTGGCAACATGATGATGTACATCAACCTGATTTGGGCCTGGGGCCACCCGGAAGTTTACATCCTGATCCTGCCTGTTTTCGGTGTGTTCTCCGAAATTGCGGCAACCTTCTCGCGTAAACGTCTGTTTGGTTATACCTCGCTGGTATGGGCAACCGTCTGTATCACCGTGCTGTCGTTCATCGTTTGGCTGCACCACTTCTTTACGATGGGTGCGGGCGCGAACGTAAACGCCTTCTTTGGTATCACCACAATGATTATCGCCATCCCGACCGGGGTGAAGATCTTCAACTGGCTGTTCACCATGTATCAGGGCCGCATCGTGTTCCATTCTGCGATGCTGTGGACCATCGGTTTTATCGTCACTTTCTCGGTGGGCGGGATGACTGGCGTGCTGCTGGCAGTACCGGGCGCGGACTTCGTTCTGCATAACAGCCTGTTCCTGATTGCGCACTTCCATAACGTTATCATCGGCGGCGTGGTCTTCGGCTGCTTCGCAGGGATGACCTACTGGTGGCCTAAAGCATTCGGTTTCAAACTGAATGAAACCTGGGGTAAACGCGCGTTCTGGTTCTGGATCATCGGCTTCTTCGTTGCCTTTATGCCGCTGTATGCGCTGGGCTTCATGGGCATGACCCGTCGTTTGAGCCAGCAGATTGACCCGCAGTTCCACACCATGCTGATGATTGCAGCTAGCGGTGCAGTACTGATTGCGCTGGGTATTCTCTGCCTCGTTATTCAGATGTACGTTTCTATTCGCGACCGCGACCAGAACCGTGACCTGACTGGCGACCCGTGGGGTGGCCGTACGCTGGAGTGGGCAACCTCTTCCCCGCCTCCGTTCTATAACTTTGCCGTTGTGCCGCACGTTCACGAGCGTGATGCATTCTGGGAAATGAAAGAGAAAGGCGAAGCGTATAAAAAGCCTGACCACTATGAAGAAATTCATATGCCGAAAAACAGCGGTGCAGGTATCGTCATTGCAGCTTTCTCCACCATCTTCGGTTTCGCCATGATCTGGCATATCTGGTGGCTGGCGATTGTTGGCTTCGCAGGCATGATCATCACCTGGATCGTGAAAAGCTTCGACGAGGACGTGGATTACTACGTGCCGGTGGCAGAAATCGAAAAACTGGAAAACCAGCATTTCGATGAGATTACTAAGGCAGGGCTGAAAAATGGCAACTGATACTTTGACGCACGCGACTGCCCACGCGCACGAACACGGGCACCACGATGCAGGCGGAACCAAAATCTTCGGATTTTGGATCTACCTGATGAGCGACTGCATTCTGTTCTCAATCTTGTTTGCTACCTATGCCGTTCTGGTGAACGGCACCGCAGGCGGTCCGACAGGTAAGGACATTTTCGAACTGCCGTTCGTTCTGGTTGAAACTTTCTTGCTGTTGTTCAGCTCCATCACCTACGGCATGGCGGCTATCGCCATGTACAAAAACAACAAAAGCCAGGTTATCTCCTGGCTGGCGTTGACCTGGTTGTTTGGTGCCGGATTTATCGGGATGGAAATCTACGAATTCCATCACCTGATTGTTAACGGCATGGGTCCGGATCGCAGCGGCTTCCTGTCAGCGTTCTTTGCGCTGGTCGGCACGCACGGTCTGCACGTCACTTCCGGTCTTATCTGGATGGCGGTGCTGATGGTACAAATCGCTCGTCGCGGCCTGACCAGCACTAACCGTACCCGCATCATGTGCCTGAGCCTGTTCTGGCACTTCCTGGATGTGGTTTGGATCTGTGTGTTCACTGTTGTTTATCTGATGGGGGCGATGTAATGAGTCATTCTACCGATCACAGCGGCGCGTCCCATGGCAGCGTAAAAACCTACATGACAGGCTTTATCCTGTCGATCATTCTGACGGTGATTCCGTTCTGGATGGTGATGACAGGGGCTGCCTCTCCGGCCGTAATTCTGGGAACAATCCTGGCAATGGCAGTGGTACAGGTTCTGGTGCATCTGGTGTGCTTCCTGCACATGAATACCAAATCAGATGAAGGCTGGAACATGACGGCGTTTGTCTTCACCGTGCTAATCATCGCTATCCTGGTTGTAGGCTCCATCTGGATTATGTGGAACCTCAACTACAACATGATGATGCACTAAGAGCGGCGGTTATGATGTTTAAGCAATACCTGCAAGTAACGAAACCAGGCATCATCTTTGGCAACCTGATCTCGGTGATTGGGGGATTCCTGCTGGCCTCAAAGGGCAGCATTGATTATCCCCTGTTTATCTACACGCTGGTTGGGGTGTCACTGGTTGTGGCGTCGGGTTGTGTGTTTAACAACTACATCGACAGGGATATCGACAGAAAGATGGAAAGGACGAAGAATCGGGTGCTGGTTAAAGGCCTGATCTCTCCTGCTGTCTCGCTGGTGTACGCCACCTTGCTGGGTATTGCTGGCTTTATGCTGCTGTGGTTTGGCGCGAATCCGCTGGCCTGCTGGCTGGGGGTGATGGGCTTTGTGGTTTATGTCGGCGTCTATAGCCTGTACATGAAACGCCACTCAGTCTACGGCACATTGATTGGTTCGCTCTCCGGCGCTGCGCCGCCGGTGATTGGCTACTGTGCAGTAACCGGCGAGTTCGATAGCGGCGCAGCGATCCTGCTGGCTATCTTCAGCCTGTGGCAGATGCCTCACTCCTATGCCATCGCCATTTTCCGCTTTAAGGATTACCAGGCGGCAAACATTCCGGTATTGCCAGTGGTAAAAGGCATTTCGGTGGCGAAGAATCACATCACGCTGTATATCATCGCCTTTGCCGTTGCCACGCTGATGCTCTCTCTTGGCGGTTACGCTGGATATAAATATCTGGTGGTCGCCGCGGCGGTTAGCGTCTGGTGGTTAGGTATGGCTCTGCGCGGTTATAAAGTTGCTGATGACAGAATCTGGGCGCGCAAGCTGTTCGGCTTCTCTATCATCGCCATCACTGCCCTCTCGGTGATGATGTCCGTTGATTTTATGGTACCGGACTCGCATACGCTGCTGGCTGCTGTGTGGTAACAAAACCTCTCTATTAAAAAGGTGCTACGGCACCTTTTTTATTGTCTGAGATCAGAGATACGGCTAATAACCGTATGTCTTGACAGAGTGAGCAGATGAACATAAATTAATCATACGGTTGATAGCCGTATTATGTATGAGATCGACTCCCTACGATTTCATTCAGTTAATCAAAGAGGTCATAATGCCTGGAAAAACAGCCACTCTACCCGATGTCGATAAAACGCTGAAAAATGCGCGGGTCGAACTCAAAACTAGTCCCGACGCCAAAAACAAACTTCGTGAAGCTGCGCAAGCCGTTGGGGTAGATTTAAGCGCTTTTATTTTGAGCGCTGCTATGGAACGCGCCGAAAGTGTGCTTGATAACCAACGTCGCCGTGAGCTTTCGAATCAAAGCTGGGAACTGATGAACCAACTCATCGCTGAACCTGCTCAACCGACGCTCGCCCTCAAGGCGTTAATGAAAAGGAAAAACAGCGATGGTCGACAAGCATGAAGAGATTACTCTGCCCATAGTCCTCTCCTGTAATTATCAGTCTGATATTACTTATCCTGGGCAAAAACAGTTTGATTGCGGTAACCCTGTTATCGATAAATTTGTACGCGCATCGCTAAAGAAAAGTGTGCGTAATAGCGACTGTGCGGCTAAAGCACTTATTGACAGACAAAGTGGTGAACTGATCGGCATCTGTACTTTTACGGCATATTCGCTGGAAAAACAACGCGTTTCTGGCGTCCTTCAGGGTTCACAACCTTCAGAAATTGGTGTTGTCAGATTAGTCATGTTGGGGGTAGCACGGAAGTATCAAAAGCGGGGCTTTGGTCAGGACCTACTATGTGATTTTTTTGAACATGTAAAAATAATTCACCAGGCATTACCAATTAAAGGGGTTTATCTTGATGCTGACCCTGCCGCCATTAATTTTTATGCTCGTCTCGGCTTTGTTCAGCTTTCAGCGACACCAAATGCTTTTGGTGCTGTACCTATGTTTTTGGCGATTCAGCATATTCTCGCGGCTTAGATTATTATCGCCACCCGCCAGGGCAAGTTTTGCCTCAGCCGGGGGCTGAGCAGCGTTACCACTTTTGTTCAATTGCCCCCGCTTTCAGCAACTCCACATCCTTGCCGTTAATGGTTGCCGTTGCGGCAACGATTGTGGTCCTTACAGTTGCACAAGATTTTCGCTCAAATTCCGGTTTATAAAGAATAAGAGACGAATTACTGGTAAATGAACCAAATAGGTAATCAGTAAAGCTAATATTCAGCCGGTTTAAACCGAAAGGCGCGAAGCCAACCGTTTGGTTAATCTCCTTACCGGATGGGCGACGAATGCTGAATGTCACGCGAAGATTGGCCACTTCGCCTAATTTATTGGTGGTGGCGAAGAGGCTATCCATGCAGGAAAAACCTTTATCTAAAAAATTATCTCGCATCCCAGAACGGGTAACCGTAATCACGGGTAACGTATCGTCAACCGTTTTTCTGTCAATCATGTCTTTTCGACAAGTAGCCAGAAAGTTTTCTGGGCCACCATAAATGTGGACACCTTTATCAAGATATTCCTTCGCTTTCTTACAATCTACCTCAACATACTGACCATTGGCGTACATAATGCCCAACCTGGACCATGCTAAATTCACACCGTGCTGCGCGGCCTGATTAAATAGTGCATACGCTTTGGCATAATCCACCCGCACCTGCTCACCGTCGTAGTAGATACCCCCCAGCGCTAACGGAGCTTCTCTGTCACCTTGTTTAGCCGCTAACTCGAACCATTTAATCGCTTCCTGAACATCAGGTTTGGTATCATAACGAGGCTGATAATATTCCCAGCCTAACAGGCTCTGCGCGTCGATATCTCCCGATTCAGCCATTTTATGCAGTGTATTTATAACATCGGGAGCAGGTTTACCACCGTATATGCTGTCATACAATTCATGCGCTTTCTCGCTGGCCACCACGCTTGGTGAAACTATCAGCATTACAGAAAATAATATTCTTTTAGTTAACATGTATACCTTTATGTCCTCACTGTCATATATTTCCATAATAATTAACCACCAAACATCCATTTAATGAATAAATACAGTGCCATAAAGGTCCAAGTAATAAGCACACATTTAGCCTGAAACATTATCATCCATGTCACCAAATCGTTTATTTAGTGAGATAAAACTAGCATATTCGTAAGATAAAAAATGCACATAGCAATCAAGAAATGATATTATTACTTTTTTGATGTAAAACTATTTAGTTTTAAAATTCATTTTTTCAACATATAGAGCATTCATTTTATGAATGCAAAAAAACATACCTGACACACAAATTACTCTCCTCTGTAATATTTTCTCATTAACACTCTGTTTACCCAACATGCGCTCCGCACTACACTATGTGGGCATTTTTTTAAGGGGTGGTAATGAACGATTATAAAATGACGCCAGGTGAGAGGCGCGCGACCTGGGGTTTAGGGACCGTATTCTCGTTGCGCATGCTGGGCATGTTTATGGTTCTGCCGGTTCTGACCACGTACGGCATGGCTCTGCAAGGTGCCAGCGAAGCATTAATCGGTATTGCCATTGGTATTTATGGTCTGACTCAGGCCGTTTTTCAGATTCCGTTTGGCCTGCTTTCCGACCGCATTGGTCGCAAACCATTAATTGTCGGTGGGCTGGCGGTGTTTGCCGCCGGTAGCGTTATCGCTGCGCTTTCCGACTCCATCTGGGGAATTATTCTGGGCCGGGCGCTACAAGGCTCTGGAGCAATTGCCGCCGCCGTTATGGCGCTGCTTTCCGATCTCACGCGCGAACAAAACCGCACCAAAGCGATGGCGTTTATCGGCGTGAGCTTTGGCATTACCTTTGCTATTGCGATGGTGCTTGGCCCGATCATCACTCACAAACTTGGGCTGCACGCGCTGTTCTGGATGATCGCTATTCTGGCAACGACCGGCATTGCGTTGACCATTTGGGTTGTGCCCAACAGTAGCACTCACGTACTTAATCGTGAGTCCGGAATGGTGAAAGGCAGTTTCAGTAAAGTGCTGGCGGAACCGCGGCTGCTGAAACTCAACTTTGGCATTATGTGTCTGCATATTTTGCTGATGTCGACGTTTGTTGCCCTGCCCGGACAACTGGCTGATGCAGGGTTCCCGGCGGCTGAACACTGGAAGGTCTATCTGGCGACAATGCTAATCGCCTTTGGCTCGGTCGTGCCTTTCATTATCTACGCTGAAGTTAAGCGCAAAATGAAGCAAGTCTTTGTCTTCTGCGTCGGGTTGATCGTGGTTGCGGAAATTGTGTTGTGGAACGCGCAAACGCAGTTCTGGCAACTGGTGGTCGGCGTGCAGCTTTTCTTTGTGGCGTTTAATTTGATGGAAGCCCTCCTGCCCTCACTTATCAGTAAAGAGTCGCCAGCAGGTTACAAAGGTACGGCGATGGGTGTTTACTCCACCAGCCAGTTTCTTGGCGTGGCGATTGGCGGTTCGCTGGGCGGCTGGATTGACGGCATGTTTGACGGTCAGGGGGTATTTCTCGCTGGCGCAATGCTGGCCGCAGTGTGGCTGACAGTCGCCAGTACCATGAAAGAACCGCCGTATGTCAGCAGTTTGCGCATTGAAATCCCGGCGAACATTGCCGCAAACGAGGCGTTAAAAGTGCGTTTGCTGGAAACTGAAGGCATCAAAGAAGTGTTGATTGCAGAAGAAGAACATTCAGCTTATGTGAAAATCGACAGCAAAGTGACGAATCGCTTTGAGATAGAACAGGCAATTCGTCAGGCATAAAAAACGCGGCGAATTGCCTGCTGCGCTACGCTTATCAGGCCTACAAAGTTTCTGAATTACAAACCTTTGTAGGCCGAATCAGGCGTTCATGCCGCATCTGACATGAACAAAACGCACATAGTCGCGATTAATCGCGGAAGTTTTTGAACTGGAACGGCTGACCGAGATCGCCACCACGTACCATCGCCATGACAGCCTGCAAATCATCACGAGATTTGCCCGTTACGCGGATTTCATCGCCCTGAATTTGCGCCTGCACTTTCAGTTTGCTGTCTTTGATCATCTTGACGATTTTCTTCTGGGTCGCGCTCTCAATGCCCTGTTTCAGTTTCGCTTCCACAAACCAGGTTTTACCGCTATGAACGATATTTTCCGGTACATCCAGTGAACTGCCTTCAATGCCGCGCTTCAGCAGCTTGGCACGCAGAATATCCAGCAACTGATTGACCTGGAAGTCGGACTCGCTCAACACTTTGATGGTTTTGCTGGCGTCGTTCAGCTCAAATGAGGCTTCAACGTTACGGAAGTCAAAACGGGACTCCACTTCGCGACTCGCGTTATCGACCGCGTTACGTGCTTCCTGAAGATCAACTTCAGAGACAATATCGAAAGATGGCATCTTTTCCTCTCCCTTCATTTTTGATGCGAAGCATAATACCTGCAAAGTTAAATAACCAACAGTCCTGCACCAGGAAGTATCCCTTAATTGTGCATAGTCGCAACAGCATGCACAATTAAGGGATAGCCTTATTGAACACCCGGAGTGGTTGCGGGTGAGGAGGAACAATGAAAATTACCGTATTGGGATGCGGTGCCTTAGGGCAATTATGGCTTACAGCACTTTGTAAACAGGGTCACGAAGTTCAGGGCTGGCTGCGCGTACCGCAACCTTATTGTAGTGTGAATCTGGTTGAGACTGATGGTTCGATATTTAACGAATCGCTGACCGCCAACGATCCCGATTTTCTTGCCACCAGCGATCTGCTCCTGGTGACGCTGAAAGCATGGCAGGTTTACGATGCCGTCAAAAGCCTCGCGTCCACACTGCCTGTAACCACGCCAATACTGTTAATTCACAACGGCATGGGCACCATCGAAGAGTTGCAAAACATTCAGCAGCCATTACTGATGGGCACCACCACCCATGCCGCCCGCCGCGACGGCAATGTCATTATTCATGTGGCAAACGGAATCACGCATATTGGTCCGGCACGGCAACAGGATGGCGATTACAGTTATCTGGCGGATATTTTGCAAACCGTGTTGCCTGACGTTGCCTGGCATAACAATATTCGCGCCGAGCTGTGGCGCAAGCTGGCCGTCAACTGTGTGATTAATCCACTGACCGCCATCTGGAATTGCCCGAATGGTGAATTACGTCATCATCCGCAAGAAATTATGCAGATATGCGAAGAAGTCGCGGCAGTGATCGAGCGCGAAGGGCATCATACTTCAGCAGAAGATTTGCGTGATTACGTGATGCAGGTGATTGATGCCACAGCGGAAAATATCTCGTCGATGTTGCAGGATATCCGCGCGCTGCGCCACACCGAAATCGACTATATCAATGGTTTTCTCTTACGCCGCGCCCGCGCGCATGGGATTGCCGTACCGGAAAACACCCGCCTGTTTGAAATGGTAAAAAGAAAGGAGAGTGAATATGAGCGCATCGGCACTGGTTTGCCTCGCCCCTGGTAGTGAAGAGACTGAAGCCGTCACCACTATCGATCTGCTGGTTCGCGGCGGTATCAAAGTCACCACTGCCAGCGTCGCCAGCGATGGCAACCTGGCCATTACCTGCTCGCGCGGCGTGAAGCTGCTGGCGGATGCGCCGCTGGTCGAGGTGGCTGATGGCGAATATGACGTGATCGTACTGCCTGGTGGCATTAAAGGCGCAGAGTGTTTTCGCGATAGTACCCTGCTGGTTGAAACCGTTAAACAGTTCCACCGTTCCGGGCGTATCGTCGCGGCTATTTGCGCCGCGCCAGCCACCGTGCTGGTGCCGCACGATATCTTCCCGATTGGTAATATGACCGGCTTCCCGACGCTGAAAGACAAAATTCCCGCTGAACAATGGCAGGACAAGCGCGTCGTCTGGGATGCACGGGTAAAATTGCTGACCAGCCAGGGGCCGGGGACAGCTATCGACTTTGGTCTGAAAATTATCGACCTGCTGGTTGGGCGCGAGAAAGCCCATGAAGTGGCATCACAACTGGTGATGGCGGCAGGGATTTATAATTATTACGAGTAGTGTCGGATGCGGTAAGCGTCGCATCTGACCAGATGCGACGTTACAACCACAAATTACGGGCGATATACCTTCACATTGTTAAAGCCCTGCTCGCGCAGATAGAGCGCCTGCAGACGGCTCATCACCCCGCGCTCACACCACAGTAGCCAGGTTCTGTTCTGGTCGAGATCGCCAAACTTGGTGCTCAGTTTATAGAACGGCAGAGAAACTACATCAATCCCTTCGACTTTCAGTGGCTTATCTTCCTGTTCATCGATAGAACGGATATCGAGGATCACGTCGTTCGGGCCGAAGCCATTGACGGTTTCCACTTCCACCACTTCCTGCTCGGTCTGCTGGGCGATTTCGCGGATATCAACGTTATTCGCTTCTTCAACCACTTTATCGCGAATGCTGAAGTCGAATTTCTCTTCTTCCGCTTCAATCTTCGACTTAACCGCTTTCACCGTCGGGCTTTTGGAGATAACACCGCAATATTCCGGCATCGTGCGAGCAAAGTCTTCGGTGCCAATCTGGCGAGCCAGGTTGATGATGTGCTCTTTGTCGTAAGAAATCAGCGGACGCAGGATCAGCGTATCGGAGACGTTATCAATCAGGCGCAGGTTGGTCAGCGTCTGACTGGACACCTGGCCGAGCGCTTCGCCGGTGACCAGCGCCTGTACGCCGTAACGTTCAGCCACTTTAGACGCGGCACGCACCATCATACGTTTGAGGATAACGCCCATCTGACCGTCGTCGATTTTCTCGAGAATTTCCCCGACGACCGGTTCGAAATTAATAGCGACAAAACGCACGCGGTGGGAGCTGCCAAAACGGTTCCACAGATAATGCGCCACCTGACGCACGCCAATTTCATGCGCCGCGCCGCCAAGGTTAAAGAAACAGTAATGCACGCGGCAGCCGCGACGCATCAACATATAACTGGAAACACCGGAGTCGAAACCACCGGAAATGAGCGACAGCACATCTTCCTGGGTGCCGATCGGGAAACCGCCAATACCTTCGTAGCGGCCTTTAATCAGCAGGAGACGATCGTCTTCCACTTCCAGATGGACAGTCACTTCCGGATTGGTCAGCTTCACGCGCGCGGACTCAATATGCTGATTTAAACCGCCGCCGACGTAACGTTCCACATCAATCGAGCTAAAATCATGTTTGCCACGGCGCTTCACGCGTACGCAGAAGGTTTTGCCTTCCAGCTGATCGCGATACTGAACCAACGCTTTCTCAAAAATATCGTGCATGTCGGTAAACGGCACGTCTTCGACTTCGAGAATATGGTGGATACCCGGAATACGGGTCAGGGCGTCGCGAATAGCCAGACGCTGGTTTTCATCTTTTGCGCGAACTTCGATGTTATCCCAGTGGCGGACGACAGCGAGCGTCTCATCATAGTGCTTTAAAACGTTACGAATGTTCCCGGTAAGGATTTTTATAAAGCGCAAGCGCACAGATTGGCTTTTGATGGTGATTTCCGGGAACAATTTAATGATAAACTTCATGGCGGCAATGGTTCGTTGGCAAGCCTTAAGCGACTTGTATAGGGAAAAATACAGCAGCCCACACCTGCGGCTGCATCCAGGCGCGGAAGTATACCACTAACATCGCTTTGCTGCGCACATCACCTTACCATTGCGCGTTATTTGCTATTTGCCCTGAGTCCGTTACCATGACGGGGCGAAAAATATTGAGAGTCAGACATTCATTATGCCGAAGAAAAATGAGGCTCCCGCCAGCTTTGAAAAGGCGCTGAGCGAGCTGGAACAGATTGTAACCCGTCTGGAAAGTGGCGACCTGCCGCTGGAAGAGGCGCTGAACGAGTTCGAACGCGGCGTGCAGCTGGCACGTCAGGGGCAGGCCAAATTACAACAAGCCGAACAGCGCGTACAAATTCTGCTGTCTGACAATGAAGACGCCTCTCTAACCCCTTTTACACCGGACAATGAGTAATGGACTTTCCGCAGCAACTCGAAGCCTGCGTTAAGCAGGCCAACCAGGCGCTGAGCCGTTTTATCGCCCCACTGCCCTTTCAGAACACTCCCGTGGTCGAAACCATGCAGTATGGCGCATTATTAGGTGGTAAGCGCCTGCGACCTTTTCTGGTTTATGCCACCGGTCATATGTTCGGCGTTAGCACAAACACGCTGGACGCACCCGCTGCCGCCGTAGAGTGTATCCACGCTTACTCATTAATTCATGATGATTTACCGGCGATGGATGATGACGATCTGCGTCGCGGTTTGCCGACCTGCCATGTGAAGTTTGGCGAAGCAAACGCGATTCTCGCTGGCGACGCTTTACAAACGCTGGCGTTCTCGATTCTAAGCGATGCTGATATGCCGGAAGTGTCGGATCGCGACAGAATTTCGATGATTTCTGAACTGGCGAGCGCCAGCGGTATTGCCGGAATGTGCGGTGGTCAGGCATTAGATTTAGACGCGGAAGGCAAACACGTACCTCTGGACGCGCTTGAGCGTATTCATCGTCATAAAACCGGCGCATTGATTCGCGCCGCCGTTCGCCTTGGTGCATTAAGCGCCGGAGATAAAGGGCGTCGTGCTCTGCCAGTACTCGACAAGTACGCAGAGAGCATCGGCCTTGCCTTCCAGGTTCAGGATGACATCCTGGATGTGGTAGGAGATACTGCAACGTTGGGAAAACGCCAGGGTGCCGACCAGCAACTTGGTAAAAGTACCTACCCTGCACTTCTGGGTCTTGAGCAAGCCCGGAAGAAAGCCCGGGATCTGATCGACGATGCCCGCCAGTCGCTGAAACAACTGGCTGAACAATCACTCGATACCTCGGCACTGGAAGCGCTAGCGGACTACATCATCCAGCGTAATAAATAAACAATAAGTATTAATAGGCCCCTGATGAGTTTTGATATTGCCAAATACCCGACCCTGGCACTGGTCGACTCCACCCAGGAGTTACGACTGTTGCCGAAAGAGAGTTTACCGAAACTCTGCGACGAACTGCGCCGCTATTTACTCGACAGCGTGAGCCGTTCCAGCGGGCACTTCGCCTCCGGGCTGGGCACGGTCGAACTGACCGTGGCGCTGCACTATGTCTACAACACCCCGTTTGACCAATTGATTTGGGATGTGGGGCATCAGGCTTATCCGCATAAAATTTTGA
Source organism: uncultured Escherichia sp. (assembly GCF_948475835.1). Lineage (NCBI taxonomy): Bacteria > Pseudomonadati > Pseudomonadota > Gammaproteobacteria > Enterobacterales > Enterobacteriaceae > Escherichia > uncultured Escherichia sp. The sequence continues at coordinate 30,127 of NZ_CAOLGM010000007.1, forward strand.
CCGGACGCCGCGACAAAATCGGCACCATCCGTCAGAAAGGCGGCCTGCACCCGTTCCCGTGGCGCGGCGAAAGCGAATATGACGTATTAAGCGTCGGGCATTCATCAACCTCCATCAGTGCCGGAATTGGTATTGCGGTTGCTGCCGAGAAAGAAGGCAAAAATCGCCGCACCGTCTGTGTCATTGGCGATGGCGCGATTACCGCTGGCATGGCGTTTGAAGCGATGAATCACGCGGGCGATATCCGTCCTGATATGCTGGTGGTCCTCAACGACAATGAAATGTCGATTTCCGAAAATGTCGGCGCGCTCAATAACCATCTGGCACAGCTGCTTTCCGGTAAGCTTTACTCTTCGCTGCGCGAAGGCGGGAAAAAAGTTTTCTCTGGCGTTCCGCCAATTAAAGAGCTGCTCAAACGTACCGAAGAACATATTAAAGGCATGGTAGTGCCTGGCACGTTGTTTGAAGAGCTGGGCTTTAACTACATCGGCCCGGTTGACGGTCACGATGTGCTGGGGCTTATCACCACGCTGAAGAACATGCGCGACCTGAAAGGCCCGCAGTTCCTGCATATCATGACCAAAAAAGGTCGTGGTTATGAACCGGCAGAAAAAGACCCCATCACTTTCCACGCCGTGCCTAAATTTGATCCCTCCAGCGGTTGTTTGCCGAAAAGTAGCGGCGGTTTGCCGAGCTATTCAAAAATCTTTGGCGACTGGTTGTGCGAAACGGCAGCGAAAGACAACAAGCTGATGGCGATTACTCCGGCGATGCGTGAAGGTTCCGGCATGGTCGAGTTTTCACGTAAATTCCCGGATCGTTACTTCGACGTGGCAATCGCCGAGCAACACGCGGTGACCTTTGCCGCCGGTCTGGCGATTGGTGGGTACAAACCCATTGTCGCGATTTACTCCACTTTCCTGCAACGCGCCTATGATCAGGTGCTGCATGACGTGGCGATTCAAAAGCTCCCGGTCCTGTTCGCCATCGACCGCGCGGGCATTGTTGGTGCTGACGGTCAAACCCATCAGGGCGCTTTTGACCTCTCTTACCTGCGCTGCATACCGGAAATGGTCATTATGACCCCGAGCGATGAAAACGAATGTCGCCAGATGCTCTATACCGGCTATCACTATAACGATGGCCCGTCAGCGGTGCGCTACCCGCGTGGCAACGCGGTCGGCGTGGAACTGACGCCGCTGGAAAAACTACCAATTGGCAAAGGCATTGTGAAGCGTCGTGGCGAGAAACTGGCGATCCTTAACTTTGGTACGCTGATGCCAGAAGCGGCGAAAGTCGCCGAATCGCTGAACGCCACGCTGGTCGATATGCGTTTTGTGAAACCGCTTGATGAAGCGTTAATTCTGGAAATGGCCGCCAGCCATGAAGCGCTGGTCACCGTAGAAGAAAACGCCATTATGGGCGGCGCAGGCAGCGGCGTGAACGAAGTGCTAATGGCCCATCGTAAACCAGTACCCGTGCTGAACATTGGCCTGCCTGACTTCTTTATTCCGCAAGGAACTCAGGAAGAAATGCGCGCCGAACTCGGCCTCGATGCCGCCGGTATGGAAGCCAAAATCATGGCCTGGCTGGCATAATCCCTACTCCACTCCTGCTATGCTTAACAAATTATTCATAGACTCTAAATAATTCGAGTTGCAGGAAGGCGGCAAACGAGTGAAGCCCCAGGAGCTTACATAAGTAAGTGACTGGGGTGAACGAATGCAGCCGCAGCACATGCAACTTGAAGTATGACGAGTATGGCAGGAGTGGCAGCATGCAATACAACCCCTTAGGAAAAACCGACCTTCGCGTTTCCCGACTTTGCCTCGGCTGTATGACCTTTGGCGAGCCAGATCGTGGTAATCACGCATGGACACTGCCGGAAGAAAGCAGCCGTCCCATAATTAAACGCGCGCTGGAAGGCGGCATAAATTTCTTTGATACCGCCAATAGCTATTCCGATGGCAGCAGCGAAGAGATCGTTGGTCGCGCACTGCGGGATTTCGCCCGTCGTGAAGACGTGGTCGTTGCGACGAAAGTGTTCCATCGCGTTGGTGATTTACCGGAAGGATTATCCCGTGCACAAATTTTGCGCTCTATCGACGACAGCCTGCGCCGTCTCGGCATGGATTATGTCGATATCCTGCAAATTCATCGCTGGGATTACAACACGCCGATCGAAGAGACGCTGGAAGCCCTGAACGACGTGGTAAAAGCCGGGAAAGCGCGTTATATCGGCGCGTCATCCATGCACGCTTCGCAGTTTGCTCAGGCCCTGAAGCTACAAAAACAGCACGGCTGGGCGCAGTTTGTCAGTATGCAGGATCACTACAATCTGATTTATCGCGAAGAAGAGCGCGAGATGCTGCCACTGTGTTATCAGGAGGGCGTGGCGGTGATTCCGTGGAGCCCGCTGGCGCGGGGGCGACTGACGCGTCCGTGGGGAGAAACTACCGCACGACTGGTGTCTGATGAGGTGGGGAAAAATCTCTATAAAGAAAGCGATGAAAATGACGCGCAGATCGCAGAGCGGTTAACAGGCGTCAGCGAAGAACTCGGTGCAACACGAGCACAAGTTGCGCTGGCCTGGTTGTTGAGTAAACCGGGCATTGCCGCACCGATTATCGGAACTTCGCGCGAAGAACAGCTTGATGAGCTATTGAACGCGGTGGATATCACTTTGAAGCCGGAACAGATTGCCGAACTGGAAACGCCGTATAAACCGCATCCGGTCGTAGGATTTAAATAAGAGTCCAGGCCTGATGAGACGCAACAAGCGTCACATCAGGCACTGGTGCACAACTACGACAGAATACCCAGCGGCCAGTGATGACCGATAAAGTACAGGATACCTGCGGAGATCACCCCGGCGACAATATCATCGATCATGATCCCCATGCCGCCATGTACATTGCGATCAAACCAGCGGATCGGCCACGGCTTCCACATATCCAGAATACGGAAAATGACGAATCCGGCAGTGACCCACTGCCAGTCATTGGTCGGCAATGCCATGAGCGTGATCCACATGCCGATAAATTCGTCCCAGACAATGCTGCCGTGATCGTGCACGCCCATATCTTTCGCCGTTTGATGACAAAGATAGACGCCGATACAGATCCCCAACATCACCACCAGCGAGTAGAGCTGCCAGGGTAAAAAGGTCATCAGATACCAGAAAGGGATCGCCGCCAGCGATCCCATCGTGCCAGGAACGATCGGGCTTAATCCACTGCCGAATCCGACAGCAAGCAGATGCCACGGATTACTCATCTTCAGGCGACTTTTCGCGACATCTTTATGGCGTGGCAAAATGGTCATATCCTTTCCAGTCAAAGGTGACAGGTTCGCCGTCACGGATAAAACAAAGCCCTTCGATATCGGCGGTCATCTGCCCGATACAGGTAAACGGTACGCCCAGGTGTCCGAGAGCCACATCCAGCGCGCCACGGTTCAGTTCCGGCACAGTGAAACACAACTCGTAATCTTCACCGCCAGAGAGCGCCCAGCGCAGCGCCTGTTCAGGTTCAACATGGCGAGAAAGCGCATCAGAAAACGGCAGCAATGCCAGGTCAATACGTGCGCCGCAGTCGCTGGCTTTCACGATATGCCCGAGATCGGAAATCAGACCGTCAGAGAGATCGATAGCTGAATTTGCCAGATCGCGCAGTGCCTGTCCCTGTAAAATACGCGGCGATGGACGGAGATGACGTTTGATCAAGTAGTCCGCATCTTTAGCATCGGCAACCTGCAAACGGTTTTGCAAAATCGCCAGCCCGGCGGCGCTATCGCCCGGTGTACCGGTCACATAGATCCAGTCACCCGGTTTCGCTCCAGAGCGCGTTAAGGCTCGTCCCATCGGAACAAAGCCGTGGATACCCAACGTCATTGATAATGGCCCACGCGTGGTATCGCCGCCAATGAGTTGCATATCGTAATAATTGAGAAGATCAAACAAACTGTCGCTGAAGGACTCAAGCCACGCTTCGTCTACGTCCGGTAAGGTTAATGCCAGCGTCAGCCAGGCCGGATCGGCCCCCATCGCTGCCAGATCGCTTAGGTTCACCGCCAGTGCTTTATACGCCAGATCAGCAGGATCGATATCATGGAGGAAGTGGTTGCCCGCCACCAGCGTATCAGTGCTGATCGCCAGGGTCTGTTTCTCGGGGATATTGAGAAGAGCGCAATCGTCGCCGATGCCCAGTTCGACATCAAGACGAGAACTTCTTACACGGTCAAAATAACGGGCAATCAGGGAGAACTCGCCACATGCCATACGTTATGCCTCAGCAGGTAAAAAAGAAAAGGCCGGCGATCGCGGAACGGTCTTCCGTGAATCTACCGGCCTGGATATCACTTTTTGTTAGGGCGAATCACAGGTGCTGCTTTATCGAGTACGCCGTTGACGAACTTATGGCTGTCTTCTGCGCCGAACGATTTCGCCAGTTCGATCGCTTCGTTAATGGCCACTTTGTATGGCACATCGCTACGTTTAGACAGCTCGTACAGCGCAATGCGCAGTACTGCTTTTTCTACCTGTCCCAGTTCTTCCAGCAGGCGGGACAGGTATGGCTTCATCAGTCCGTCGAGGTATGCGGTGTTAGTCGCCACCCCGGCCAGCAGCTCACGGAAGTACAGGACGTCAACGTCTTTTACATCCTGTTCAGCCAGGAACTGGTATTCAACATCAGCGATGTCGTTCTGGGACAACTGCCAGGAGTAGAGCGCCTGGACGGCACACTCACGAGCGCGGCGACGAGCAGCAGGTTTCACGGATTTCCCCTTACTAATTTCAGGCCTTGATGGCTTTCAATACATTAATCATTTCAAGCGCGGTCAGTGCAGCTTCTGCACCTTTGTTGCCAGCTTTGGTGCCAGCACGTTCGATCGCTTGTTCAATGCTTTCAGTGGTCAGAACCCCAAAAGCAACCGGAATTTCGCTGTCCTGGGCAACATGCGCCAGGCCGTTGCTTGCACCACCAGCGACATATTCAAAGTGGGCAGTGCCACCACGAATAACCGTACCCAGCGCAATCACCGCGTCGTATTTACCGGTTTTAGCCAGTGCACCCGCCGCCAGCGGCAGCTCATAGGCACCAGGCACCCAAACAACGGTAATGTTTTCATCTTTTACCTGACCGATACGTTTCAGTGCGTCAATTGCACCTTCCAGCAGGCTGTCATTGATAAAGTTGTTGAAACGCGCGATGGTGATGGCGACGCGAGCGTCCGGGGTAGCAACGTTAGCTTCAATAATGTTCATTTTCTTCCTTCGGGTTCGAGTATGGCCCCGCAGGGGGGCGGATTTTAGCATAATATTTCGTGCGCTGCTTCCCTTTCGAGCCGGGAGATCATGCACCCACTAAATGCAGGCAAACATCCGGGCCTACATGACGTATCTCTTTGAATTTAAATTGGGGGGCGTCGGCTAATTTCTCAAGCCCTGGCAGCGTGCATAATCCGCGGGCGTCGCTGCCTAATAGTTTAGGTGCGATATAGACAATCAGCTCATCGACTAAACCCGCCTGCAGCAATGCGCCAGCGAGCGTTGGCCCCGCTTCCACCCAGATGCTGTTAATTTGCTGTTTACCCAGTTGCATCATCAGTACAACCAGATCCAGATGACCTTTATGCTCTGGAATCAGCAAGGTACGCACCGTTTCCGGCCACTCACTAGAATCTTCCTGCGTACGCGCGAACCAGGTTTCGCCGGGCTGCTGCACAATGCGATGTTCCGGCGTCACGCGATTTTGGCTATCAATCACAATACGTACTGGCTGGCGGAGATTTTGTTGCGGGTAGAGCGCCTGAGTTTGTTCATCCAGTTCAGACCAACGCACTGTTAAGGCTGGATCATCCGCCAGCACCGTGGCGCTGCTGGTTAAAATGGCATGACTTTGTGCGCGCTGTCGTTGTACGTCGCGCCGCGCCTGAGGCGAAGTGATCCACTGGCTTTCGCCGCTCGCCATCGCCGTGCGGCCATCAAGCGATGCGCCAAGTTTTAACTGAATATAAGGAAAGCCGGTGCGCATCCGCTTGAGAAAGCCTTTATTCAATTGCTCGGCTTCACTCATCATCAGCCCGTGGCTGACGTCAATGCCAGCCTGTTGCAGACGGTAAAGTCCACGCCCAGCGACCTGCGGGTTAGGATCTTGCATCGAGGCAACCACGCGCGCTACGCCAGCGGCGATGAGTGCGTCACAGCACGGTGGCGTACGACCATGATGGCTACAGGGTTCGAGTGTCACATACGCCGTTGCGCCTTTGGCTTTTTCACCCGCCATACGCAACGCGTGTACTTCGGCATGTGGTTCACCCGCTCGTTGGTGGTAACCTTCACCGACAATTTCGCCATCTTTGACAATGACGCACCCGACATTCGGGTTGGGGTGGGTGGTAAAACGTCCTCGTTGCGCCAGCTTTAGCGCCCGCGCCATGTAATACTCGTCCTGCACGGCTTAGTCCTCCAGGCGCGCGATCTCTTCGCCAAATTCTTTGATATCTTCGAAACTGCGGTAGACAGAGGCAAAACGGATATAGGCGACTTTATCGAGCTTTTTCAATTGCTCCATCACCAGATTGCCAATCATCTTGCTCGGCACTTCGCGCTCACCGGTGGCGCGCAGCTGCGATTTAATATGATTGATTGCCATTTCGACGTCATCGGAACTCACCGGACGTTTTTCCAGCGCCCGCAGCATTCCGCTACGCAATTTCTCTTCATTAAACGGTTCACGCACGTCGTTGCTTTTTACAACACGCGGCATAACCAGCTCCGCCACTTCAAAGGTGGTGAAACGTTCATTACACACCAGACACTGCCGACGGCGGCGTACGGATGAACCCTCGCCCACGAGACGAGAGTCAATTACCTTAGTGTCCACGGCGAAACAGAATGGGCAATGCATACGGCGTCCTGACCAGGTGGTTAACAGAAATCTATTTTACCCTGAACTGACGATACAACAAAGGCGCAACGCTTTTGAGATAAAGGATCGATGCTTTCGCTGCTTTTACCCTCTACCATTAGGCTAATTGCGACGAGAAAGGGACGACCTATGAATACTAACGTTTTTCGACTGCTCCTGCTGGGAAGCCTGTTCAGCCTTAGCGCCTGTGTGCAGCAGAGCGAAGTGCGACAGATGAAACACAGCGTCAGCACGCTGAACCAGGAGATGACGCAACTCAATAAAGAAACGGTCAAAATCACTCAGCAAAACAGGCTGAATGCAAAATCCAGCAGTGGGGTTTACCTTCTGCCAGGAGCGAAAACACCGGCAAGACTGGAAAGCCAGATCGGTACTTTACGTATGTCGCTGGTGAATATTACGCCTGATGCAGATGGCACCACCCTGACGCTACGTATTCAGGGCGAGTCGAATGATCCCTTGCCCGCATTCAGCGGAACTGTTGAATATGGGCAAATTCAGGGAACAATAGACAACTTTCAGGAAATCAATGTGCAGAATCAATTGATTAATGCCCCTGCCAGCGTCCTCGCCCCCAGCGATGTTGATATTCCGTTACAGTTAAAGGGTATTTCTGTAGAACAGTTAGACTTCGTACGTATCCACGATATTCAACCTGTTATGCAGTAAACGTATTTCGGGGCGATTTTGTGCGTCTCGCAACATCTTTCCCCGTCATTTTGTTACTCCGCTTACATCACCCTGATTGATAGTAAAAGTTTGCAACAAGGGTGAAAGTCAGTACAATCCCTGCCCGAATGTGTGTAAACGTGAACGCAATCGATTACGTAAATGATAGAACTGTGAAACGAAACATATTTTTGTGAGCAATGATTTTTATAATAGGCTCCTCTGTATACGAAATATTTAGAAACGCAATTTGCGCCTTTTTCACTCCCGCAAGGGATTTTCAAACAGTGGCATACATATGAAAAAAACATTACTGGCAGCCGGTGCGGTACTGGCGCTCTCTTCGTCTTTTACTGTCAACGCAGCTGAAAACGACAAACCGCAGTATCTTTCCGACTGGTGGCACCAGAGCGTTAACGTTGTCGGAAGCTATCACACCCGTTTCGGACCGCAGATCCGCAACGATACCTACCTTGAGTACGAAGCATTCGCTAAAAAAGACTGGTTCGACTTCTATGGTTATGCGGATGCACCGGTATTCTTCGGCGGTAACTCCGATGCTAAAGGTATCTGGAACCACGGTTCTCCGCTGTTTATGGAAATCGAACCACGTTTCTCCATCGACAAGCTGACCAATACTGACCTTAGCTTCGGTCCGTTCAAAGAGTGGTACTTCGCGAACAACTACATTTACGACATGGGTCGTAATAAAGATGGTCGCCAGAGCACCTGGTACATGGGTCTGGGTACCGACATCGATACTGGTCTGCCGATGAGCCTGTCCATGAACGTCTATGCGAAATACCAGTGGCAGAACTATGGCGCAGCGAACGAAAACGAGTGGGACGGTTACCGTTTCAAAATTAAATACTTTGTGCCGATTACCGATCTGTGGGGCGGTCAGCTGAGCTACATCGGCTTCACCAACTTCGACTGGGGTTCCGATTTAGGGGATGACAGCGGTAACGCAATCAACGGTATTAAGACCCGTACTAATAACTCTATCGCTTCCAGCCATATTCTGGCTCTGAACTACGATCACTGGCACTACTCTGTCGTAGCTCGTTACTGGCACGACGGTGGTCAGTGGAACGACGATGCAGAACTGAACTTCGGCAACGGCAACTTCAACGTTCGCTCTACCGGCTGGGGTGGTTACCTGGTAGTAGGTTACAACTTCTGATTATGAAAATGCCGGGATTTATTCCCGGCATTTCAGATTGTTAACAACGTGCGCTTTGTTCATGCCGGATGCGGCGTAAACGCTTTGTCCGACCCACAAAAGCACGTAAATTCAATATATTGCTGAAATAACGTAGTCCTGATAAGCGTAGCGCATCAGGCAATTTTACGTTTTAATCACTTCTTCTTGTTCATCATCGCTTTCAGGTCAGCGAATGGGTTGTACTTCGCTTCACCGACATCTTTCTGCGCATCTTCCCCTGCGATAACGGTCGTACCATACTGATCCGCTTCGGTATATTTCGAATGCTCATGATCGTGGCAATAGAGACAAAGCAATTCCCAGTTACTGCCATCTTCCGGGTTATTGGTATGGTCGTGATCAATGTGGTGAACAGTAAGTTCACGCAGGTTGGAATAAACAAACTCGCGGGAACAGCGACCGCAGACCCACGGATATATTTTTAATGCTTTTTCGCGATAGCCGCTTTCTAACCGCGCATAGTTTTTTGGGATGATAGCCATGAAGAGTTACCTGGATGAAATGTAGGGTTACGCGCAGTTTCCCAAGATGCGGGGATTTTAGCAATCTCCATACATCAAAAAAAATCCCGATCTTCTGACCGGGATTTTCAACATCAACGGGAACTTGATTACGGCAGAATTGACGGCTGATCCGCCCCTTCTTTTTCCACTTTCTGCTGCAACATGTGTTCGCGCTTCATACCCAGTTTCAGAGCCAACGCAGATGCCACATAGATGGAAGATGCAGTACCGATGGAAACACCGATAAGCATGGTCAGCGAGAAGCCTTCCAGTACCGGACCACCGAAGAGGTACAGCATCAGGATAACCATCAAGGTAGTACCGGATGTGATCAAGGTACGGTGCAGCGTCTGGGTCAAGGACACGTTAAAGATTTCGTAAGGCGTACCGCGACGGATCTTGCGGAAGTTTTCACGAATACGGTCCGATACCACGATACTGTCGTTAAGCGAGTAACCGATAACCGACATCAACGATGCCACAATGGTCAGGTCAATCTCGATATGGAATAACGACAAAATACCCAGCGTAATGATAACGTCGTGCGCCAGCGCAATAACGACCCCTGCCGCCAGTCGCCACTCAAAGCGAAAACCTACGTACACAAGGATAGACAGCAGCGCCGCCATCAACGCCATCGCACCGGTTTGCGCAAGGTCTGCCCCCACGCTCGGACCGACGAACTCAATACGCTTCACTGCTGCATTCTGATTGGTGGATTCGTTAATCACCTTCAGAACCTGGCTGCCCAGCACCTGACCGCCGGTTTCGCCTTCAGCAGGCGGCATACGGACCATGATGTCGTGGCTGCTACCAAAGTTTTGCAGCATTGGCTCTTCAAAACCGGCTTTTTGCAATGCATCACGCATTACGTCAATTTCAGCCGGTTTTTCGAGCGTAATTTCGATAACCGTACCACCGGTGAAATCCAGCCCCCAGTTAAAGCCGCGCACGCCCATAATAACGATAGCGGCGATTAACAGCAGACCAGAGATGCCGAAAGCCCAGTAGTCCCAGCGCATAAAGTCATAGACTTTACGGCCGTGGTTTAGTTGTTCAACAGTATATTCCTGTGCCACATCGCACTCCTCAGATTGACAGCTTCTTGACGCGCTTGCCGCCATATAGCAGGTTTACGATGGCACGCGTACCGACAATCGCGGTAAACATCGACGTCGCCACACCGATACCGGTAGTAATCGCGAACCCTTTAATTGCCCCGGTACCCACTGCGTACAGGATGATGACTTTAATCAGCGTGGTGATGTTCGCATCGAAGATAGAACTGAATGCGCCACGATAACCTTCATCAATTGCCTGTTGAACAGTACGTCCGTTGCTCAACTCTTCTTTAATACGTTCGTTGATCAGTACGTTCGCATCGACCGCCACCGCAAGGGTTAAGACGATACCCGCGATACCTGGCATACTCAGCGTTGCGCCTGGCAACAGCGACATAATGCCGACGATTAAGATCAAGTTGGCAATCAGAGCACTGGTCGCAATCAGACCAAACTTCTTATAGAAGATGATCATGAACAGAATAGAAACCAGCAGACCGGCAAGGCAAGCCTCCAGCCCCTGTTCAATGTTCTGCATACCCAGGGTTGGGCCAATGGTACGTTCTTCAACAATCTGAATCGGCGCGATCAACGCACCGGCACGCAGCAGCAGTGACAGCTGACGGGCTTCGTTCGGGTTGTTGATGCCGGTGATACGGAAGCTGTTACCCAGACGAGACTGGATGTTGGCGATGTTAATCACCTCTTCCTGTTTCACCAGAACCGCACGACCATTTGCATCTTTCTTACCGCTGTCTTTGTACTCCACAAACAGGGTTGCCATCGGTTTGCCGATGTTGTCCTTAGTGAAGTTAGACATGATGTTACCACCAGCGCTATCGAGCGAGATGTTAACCTGCGGTTGGTTGTATTCGTCCTGGCTGGAAGTGGAGTCGGTGATATGGTCACCGGTCAGAATTACGCGTTTGTACAGCACAACTGGCTGACCTTCGCGGGTCTGTTTCACTTCAGAGTCGCCCGGTACGCGACCGGATGCCGCAGCGGCCTGGTCAACGTTGGTGTTTACCAGACGGAATTCCAGCGTTGCCGTCGCACCCAGAATCTCTTTCGCACGCGCAGTGTCCTGAATACCTGGCAGTTCAACAACGATACGGTCAGCACCCTGACGCTGAACCACCGGCTCCGCCACGCCAAGTTGGTTTACACGGTTACGCAGGATATTGATGTTCTGCTGCACCGCATATTCACGCGCTTCACTCAGACGAGCATCGCTCATTACCGCACGCAGCTGGTTGCTGCCCTGGCTACTAATCACCAGGTCCGGATGGCGCTTGCTCAGATACGCAATGGCTTCATCACGAGCTTTAGCATCGCGGAAAGTAATGCTCAGGCCGTAGTTGTTTTCTTTACGAACGGTGGTATACGGGATGCCCTTTTCACGCAGATCGCTGCGCAGGCTATCGATATTTTGTTCCTGGAGTTTGCCAAGCGCGGTGTCCATATCCACTTCCATCAGGAAGTGAACGCCGCCACGCAGGTCAAGGCCGAGCTTCATCGGCTCAGCGTGAATAGCTGCCAGCCAGCGCGGCGTTGCCGGGGCAAGGTTAAGCGCCACGACGTATTTGTCACCCATAACGCCCATTAATGCTTCACGAGCGCGCAGCTGGGTGTCAGTGGAGTCGAAGCGCGCAAGAATAGCGCCCTCTTCCAGTGCCACAGACTTAGCAGTTATTTTTTCTTCTTGTAACGTTTTCTGGACCTGGATCAGCGTTTGCTCACTGGCGGCGACTCCGCGCGCACCAGTGATCTGAACAGCCGGATCCTCACCAAACAGGTTGGGAAGCGCATACAGCAGACCGATGACAATCACCACGATCAGCATGACGTACTTCCACAAAGGATAACGGTTTAACACGGCAATTCCCTTAGGGAAAAATTTTAATTACAGCGCCTTCATGGTGCCTTTCGGCAGGACGGCAGCTACGAAGTCACGTTTAATAACTACTTCAGTGGTGTCATTCAGCGCGATAGCAATGTAGCCGTTTTCCGCTACTTTGGTTACGCGACCAACCAGGCCACCGTTCGTCAGAACTTCATCACCTTTGGCAATGGAGTCCATCAGCTTTTTGTGTTCTTTGGTGCGCTTCTGCTGTGGACGCAGGATCATGAAATAGAAAATCAGACCGAATACCACCAGCATCAAAATCAAAGACATCGGGCTACCTTGCGCCGGTGCACCCGTTGCCGCTACCGCATCAGAAATAAAAAAGCTCATTAAATTTCCCTCATTATTAATATTAATCAACGTTCAAAGGTGGTACTTCTCGCCCCTGACGCTGGTAAAAATCAGTTACGAAGCTCTCTAATTTACCCTCTTCAATAGCCTTGCGTAAACCCGCCATCAAACGCTGGTAGTAACGAAGGTTATGAATGGTGTTGAGTCGCGCGCCTAATATTTCGTTGCAACGGTCAAGATGATGCAAGTAAGCGCGTGAATAATTGCGACAGGTGTAGCAATCACACTCAGGATCGAGTGGGCCAGTATCGCTCTTATACTTCGCATTGCGGATTTTCACCACGCCATCGGTCACGAACAAATGACCATTTCGGGCGTTGCGGGTTGGCATTACGCAGTCAAACATATCGATACCACGACGTACGCCTTCAACCAGGTCTTCTGGTTTACCAACGCCCATCAGGTAACGCGGTTTGTCTGCCGGAATTTGCGGGCATACATGCTCCAGAATGCGGTGCATATCTGCTTTCGGCTCACCCACAGCCAGACCGCCGACAGCGTAGCCATCAAAACCGATATCTACCAGACCTTTAACAGAAATATCACGTAAATCTTCGTAAACGCTGCCCTGAATGATACCAAACAGCGCATTTTTGTTTCCGAGACTGTCAAAACGCTCACGGCTACGCTTCGCCCAACGCAGAGACATCTCCATGGAGCGTTTTGCGTAATCCCAGTCAGCAGGATACGGCGTACACTCATCAAAGATCATGACGATATCCGAACCAAGATCGTACTGAATCTCCATTGATTTTTCAGGATCGAGGAAAATCGGATCGCCGTTGATCGGGTTACGGAAGTGCACGCCCTGTTCGGTGATTTTACGAATATCGCCAAGGCTGAAGACCTGGAAACCGCCGGAGTCGGTGAGGATCGGCCCCTTCCACTGCATAAAATCGTGCAGATCGCCGTGCAGTTTCATGATTTCCTGGCCCGGGCGCAGCCACAGGTGGAAGGTGTTGCCGAGGATAATTTGCGCGCCAGTGGCTTCAACTTCTTCCGGCGTCATCCCTTTTACGGTGCCGTAGGTGCCAACAGGCATAAAACAAGGCGTTTCCACTACGCCACGATCAAAGACCAGGCGGCCACGGCGTGCGCGACCGTCGGTGGTGTCCAGTTCAAATTTCATTTTTTCTCCACTACGTCAGAAAAACAGTCCAACGTTTTAAACCAGCGCCGCGGAATTACTCCCCGACGCGCTCATTAATTGCCTGCGGATTGTACGTGATAAACATCGCATCACCGTAACTAAAAAAGCGATATTTCTCTTCTACCGCTGCTTTATAGGCATTCATGGTGTGTTGATAACCGGCAAAGGCCGAAACCAGCATAATCAGCGTCGATTCCGGCAGGTGGAAGTTTGTCACCAGCGCATCGACCACTTTGTACTGGAAGCCCGGATAGATAAAGATTTGGGTATCGTCAAAGAACGGTTCGATAAGATCGTTTTTCGCCGCCTGAGCCGCGCTTTCCAGCGAACGTACTGAGGTGGTGCCAACCGCAATCACCCGGTTACCGCGCGCTTTCGCCGCCAGTACCGCGTCTACCACATCCTGCGGCACTTCAGCGTATTCCGAGTGCATGATGTGATCTTCAATGGTGTCGACGCGCACCGGCTGGAAGGTGCCCGCACCAACGTGCAACGTCACAAACGCCATCTCCACGCCTTTGGCGCGTAATTTTTCCAGCAAAGGTTCGTCAAAATGCAGACCTGCGGTCGGGGCTGCAACCGCGCCCGGTTTTTCGCTATAAACGGTTTGATAAAGTTCGCGGTCAGCGTCTTCGTCCGGACGGTCGATATACGGCGGCAGCGGCATATGGCCGATGCTGTTGAGAATATCCAGCACCGAGCGTTCATCATTAAATTCGACTTCAAACAGTGCGCCGTGGCGCGCGGTCATTGTTGCGTTAATACTTTCGTCATCGCCCAGCAGCAGTTCTGCGCCAGGTTTTGGCGCTTTCGAGGCGCGAATATGCGCAAGAATGCGTTTGTCGTCGAGCATCCGTTCAACCAGCACTTCAATCTTGCCGCCGCTGGCTTTACGCCCAAACAGGCGCGCCGGGATCACGCGGGTATTATTAAAAACCAGAAGATCGCCGGGGTTGAGCTTATCAAGTAAATCGGTGAAAGTACCGTGCGTCAGCGCGCCCGTCGGCCCGTCCAGCGACAGTAAACGACAGCTACTGCGTTCAGGCATGGGATAGTGGGCAATCAGGGATTCGGGCAATTCAAAGGAGAAATCGGTAACGCGCATGACACTGACTCAGACTAAAATAAGAGGCGGGTAGTCTAGTGCCGGGGCGCTCTCCCTGCAACCTTTACCCCCTTTTGGATAGAATATAATCGATGAATTTTTTAGCTCACCTGCATTTAGCCCATCTCGCGGAAAGCTCGCTTTCCGGCAATTTACTGGCTGATTTCGTACGCGGAAATCCTGAAGAAAGTTTTCCGCCCGACGTCGTGGCTGGCATTCATATGCATCGACGTATCGACGTATTAACCGACAATCTGCCGGAAGTCCGCGAAGCACGGGAATGGTTTCGTAGTGAAACTCGCCGCGTTGCGCCTATTACGCTGGATGTCATGTGGGATCACTTTCTTTCCCGCCACTGGTCGCAGCTGTCGCCGGACTTTCCGCTACAGGAATTTGTCTGTTATGCCCGCGAGCAAGTGATGACGATTTTGCCGGACTCACCGCCACGTTTTATCAATCTGAACAATTACTTGTGGTCAGAGCAGTGGCTGGTGCGCTATCGCGATATGGATTTCATCCAGAACGTGTTAAACGGCATGGCAAGCCGCCGCCCACGTCTGGATGCCCTGCGTGACTCCTGGTACGATTTAGACGCTCATTATGACGCCCTCGAAACCCGCTTCTGGCAGTTTTATCCGCGGATGATGGCGCAGGCGTCACACAAGGCGTTATAAAACGTTAGTTCATCCATACCGTAGCCGAAATGGCAGGCAAAGCCAGAATCCCGTTTGTCAGTTGCCCATGGCCTTCTTTGCGTTGCCATTGCGCGACATTAAGAAACGGTGACGCGGGGAGCACCACTTCACAGGCCTCGCCACGGTTGATTGCCACCAGTACACGTTGCTGATTCAGCACGCGGACAAATACCACTACGTTATCTTCCGCATACAGCACCTGACAGCCGCCACGACGCAGCGCCTGACTTTTCTTACGCAGCGCAATCATTCGCTGGTACAGCGCGAATAACGCCGTATCCTGCTTTTCCACCTGCCAGGGGAACGGTTTACGGCAAAACGGATCGTTTTTGCCATCCAGTCCTACTTCATCACCGTAATAAATGCACGGTACACCAGGCCAGGTGAACAGCCAGACCACCGCCAGCGGCAGGCGCGCAATATCCCGACCGAGCAGCGTTTTAAATCGCGCAGTATCGTGGCTGTCGAGCTGATTAAACATACGTAATTGTTGTTGATGAGAAAGCCCTGCGCGGTAATTATCCATCCAGGCCATACAGGTTTGGGCATCAATTTGCTGCGGATCGTAAGAGATATCGGTATTGGCAAGAAATCCCCACAACGGGAATGTGAAGCCACGATAGTTCATGGCGGCATCTTCCACATCGGCCTGTAACCATTGCCGTGCATCGCCAAAATGTTCGCCGACAATATACGCTTCCGGCTGGGTTTCTTTCGCCGCTTCGGTGATCCCAGCAACGTGCTGCATATTATTGCGCGCCCCACCCGCCTCCCCCAGCATATGCACCACATCCAGCCGCCAGCCGTCCATACTCCACGGCGCTTTCAGCCAATGGCGGACAATACTGTCTTCCCCGCGATAAATTTCATTCACCAGACTTTCCGACTGATAATCCAGCTTCGGCAAGCTGGCATAGCCAAGCCAGTCGAGCGCCGTGCCATCATCACTAAACGAGTACCAGTCGCGCCAGGGCGATTCAGGGTTGTGACAAGCTCCCCCCGTGCCACGATTGTGCCTGTCAAACCAGGCATGGGAATCGCCACTGTGGTTAAACACGCCATCCAGCACCAGCCGCATTCCCAGCTGCTGCGTATTGTGGCGTAAGCGCAGCAACGCCCCATCACCGCCAAACTGCGGATCGACATGGCGATAATCCTCGGTATCGTATTTATGTACGCTGGGAGCTTTAAACACCGGATTGAGATACAGCGCCGTCACGCCAAGCTTTTTCAGATACGGCAGTTTTTCGCTTATCCCGTCCAGATCGCCGCCATAGAACGTTGATCCGCCCGCCTGCGCCGTGACCGGTTCATCCCAGTCACGCAAGATGATCTCTTGTCCGGCTGCATGATGGTAATAGACATGATCCTGTTCAGCTTCACGAGGAAGACTACGCGCAAAACGATCAGGGAAGATCTGATAAAAAATCTGATCCGCAGCCCATTGTGGGCCGATATCCGGTACATCGACGGCAAACTGCTCCAGTCGTGCCGGCGGCATTCGGCTGAAGCCCTGCGGTGTAAACCAACGCTGGCGATCGTGCCACAGCAGTTTGAAACTGTAACGCCGCCGGGGTTGTCCGCTGGAGAGATCAATCGCCGCACGCCATGCGGTGACGCCAGGCTGCTGCTGACTGCGCTGCTTATGCATCGATACTGACATTTCTTCGTTATCGTGTTCTGTACGCAGCATAATGCGCTGCGGTGGGTCTTCGCCCGTCAGCCACAGTGTAATGAGCAGTTGATCTTTGCTTTGTTTAACAAATGGGGGCACCGGCAGGTGCCATGCATTTAACATCATAATTCCCCTGTGATGAAAATCTGATCACCTTGCCATAGCCTAATGCAGGATCACTCATCATCTGAAGGATATTTGGGGGAGGAGGACGGGGGCGGATAACTTTCGGAATAGCCGGATCAGGATTTCCTCCTGAACCGGCTTACAGAACGCAAGGATTACTGGTTTTCAGCCAGCTGACGATCGTGGCGGCGTTTAAACATCCAGCCAATCAACAGCACAACAATCCACGCGAAACCGACATACAGCGAGATACGCGTATCCGGGTGATAACCAATCAACCCGATAATAAAGAGCAGGAAAATCAAACCGCCGATGGTCGTTGCTACCCCACCCGGCACTTTAAATTTCAGCGCCTTAACTTCTTCTGGCGGCAAACGGCGACGGAAGGCAATTTGCGACAGCAGGATCATAATCCACACCCACACCGTGGCGAAGGTTGCCAGCGAAGCGATCACCAGGAAGACGTTTTCCGGCATGATGTAGTTCAGATACACCGCAAACAGCAGCGCGGTAGTCATCACCAGCACCGTAACCCACGGAATACCGCGACGCGACGTTTTGCTGAAAATTTTCGGCGCGCTGCCCTGCTCTGCCATACCGTGGAGCATACGGCCTACGCCAAATACGTCACTGTTAATTGCCGACAGCGAAGCAGTCAGCACAACAAAGTTAAGAATGCTGGCGGCAAAGGTAATGCCCATATGCTGGAACGTCAGCACGAACGGGCTACCGGCAGTGCCAACCTGATTCCACGGGTAGATAGACATAATGACGAACAGCGTACCGACGTAGAACACCAGAATACGCATCGGCACGGAGTTAATCGCACGCGGTATCGATTTCTCAGGATCTTTCGCTTCACCGGCGGTAATCCCGATAATTTCGATCCCACCGTAAGCAAACATCACCATTTGCAACGACATCACCATCCCAAGCCAGCCGTTACTGAAGAAGCCGCCGTTGCTCCACAGGTTATGAATACCGGTCGGTTGCCCGCCGTTGCCAATCCCCCAGATGATGATGCCGAAACCGGCGACAATCATGATGATGATGGTGGCGACTTTAAAGAACGAGAACCAGAATTCCAGCTCACCGAAGACCTTCACGCTCATCAGGTTTACGGCGCAAATGATCAGCACCACGCTCAGTACCCAAATCCAGTGCGGCACCGTCGGGAACCAGACACCCATATAGATACCAAAAGCGGTCACATCGGCGATGGCGACAATAAGGATTTCAAAGCAATAGGTCCAGCCGGTAATGTAACCTGCCAGCGGGCCGAGGTTTTCCTGCGCATAACGCGAGAAAGAGCTGGCTGCCGGGTTATGTACCGACATTTCCCCCAGCGCACGCATAATGATATACGCCGCGATACCACCGATAATATAGGCCAACAACACGCTCGGACCGGCCATTTTGATGGCGTCTGCCGAACCGTAAAACAGCCCGGTGCCAATTGCTGAACCCAGTGCCATAAAGCGTATGTGGCGGGTACTTAGCCCACGCTTTAGCTTGTTCTTACTTTCCATCAATTCCTAACCCATCAACACAATAAAAAACCACGGGGCATCGCAGCCCCGTGGTTAAAACAAATGTTCAGTGATTTAGTGAGCGCTGGAGGTCACCTGACGACCTGCCGCGCGATCCCAGATAATGGCCAGAACCACCATCACCACTGTTGGCATTAACCACGCCAGACCTTGTTCGGCCAGCGGTAAACGCTGCGCCCAGGACGGTAAGATATCGCTGAATGCAGATGCTTTGATCCCGTCGAGAATACCAAAAAGCAGGCTGATAAACATCGGCGGAGCAATCACGCGGGACGAATTATGCCACCATGAGCGTGTAAAACTTAATACAACCAGTGCGATACACGGCGGATAAATAGCGGTCAGCACCGGTACGGAGATCTGGATCAGCTGGCTTAAGCCGAGGTTAGAAACCACCATCGAGAAGCCGCCGAGGATAAACACCAGCGTACGATAAGAGAGCGGTACGTACTGGGCAAAGAATTCTGCACAAGCACAGGTCAGGCCAACTGCCGTTACCAGGCAGGCGATGAAGATTAACGCCGCCAGCAGGAAGCTACCGCCGCCGCCAAAGGTGTGCTGAACGTAAGCATGCAGAATAGCAGCGCCGTTTGCAGACTGATCGACCAGCGACGCGCTGTCTGAACCCAGACGGAACAGCGCCAGGTACAGCAGAGTCAGACCAACACCCGCCATCAGGCCAGCCCAGACGGTATAACGGGTCAGCAGACGCGCTTCGGTAACGCCACGAGAACGCGCCGCGTTAACAATAACGATACCAAACACCATTGCGCCCAGCGTATCCATGGTCAGATAGCCGTTAACGAAGCCGTTAGAAAACGCAGCGTTTTGATAAGCCTCAGTCGCCGTGCTGATAGAACCCGCCGGCCAGACAATCGCGGCAACAGACAGGATGACCAGCGCGATAATTTTCAGCGGCGCAAGGAAGTTGCCCACGGTATCCAGCAGCTTGCCCGGATAGAGCGAAACCAGAATAACGATAGCGAAATAGACCAGGCTGTAGATAAACAGCGGCAGCGCGGAATCACCCGTCAGCGGCGCAATCCCCACTTCAAAGGAAACGGTAGCTGTACGCGGCGTAGCGAAAAGCGGCCCCACCGCCAGGTAACAAACCGTTGCCAGCAGTACGCCAGCGACTTTACCGATTGGCGTGCTGAGGCTGTCAACACCGCCGCCAACTTTTGCCAGCGCCACTACCGTTAATACCGGCAGGCCAACGGCAGTAATGAGGAAGCCGAATGCCGCAGTCCAGACGTGTTCGCCTGCCTGCAAGCCGACCATTGGAGGGAAAATAATGTTACCTGCGCCGACGAACAACGCAAATGTCATAAAGCCCAGAGCGATGATATCGCGCGATCTTAATTGATGGGTCATAAATCATACTGCCTGTGGATGTGGTGTTGTAACGTTAAATTTTTGTGCCAATCCCTGGGGATGATACAGCGGTATATTTAAACAATTTTAGCGGGAAATACTCCCAACCAGGCGCGGCGAAGAATAGTTTTTCGATTTACCGCGTTAATGCAGTCAGTATGACAGCACCTGAAGCGCAATTTAAACGCTTATAACGTTTTAAAGCAAGGAGGGATCTAAAAACCAGAGGTATATAGCGATAAGAAATCACCAACCAGTATAAAACACTATTTCCGTGAAAAAGACATGGCTAATCATGCGAACAAAAAATCACCAACCGTTGTAAAATCTAACGCCCGTATTTTGACTGCAAAGAAAATAAGCCAGCATCGACTGGCTTATGGCAATAAAAGATGACAAAGGCGGATTAATCGCTGTTTTTGGCAATTAAACGTTCCGGGATAACAAAACTGAAACGTGTTCCTTTTCCTACTGTACTCTCAATATTCAGGCGACTTTCGTGATGATTCACAGCATGTTTCACGATCGCTAACCCTAATCCGCTACCGCCGGTTTGCCGGGAACGCGCTTTATCAACGCGATAAAAACGCTCGGTCAGGCGCGGAATATGCTCCGCTGCAATGCCCGGTCCGTTATCTTCAACGCTAAATTCGGCACCGTGCGGCACTCGCTGCCAGCGTACGGTGATATGCGTGCCTTCTGGAGTATGATTCACGGCGTTATAGACCAGGTTCGAAATCGCACTGCGTAGCTGATCTTCGTTGCCAGACACTTTGAGGCCGTTATCTATCTCAAAGGTAAATGTCTGTTTTTTCTGACTCAGAGTCTGAGCCTCACGCTCAACAACGCGCAGCATCATCGGCACATCAACCTTTTCATTGAGCAAATGCGTCGGTGCGGCTTCTATTTTCGACAGCGTCAGCAACTGCTTCACCAGCCCTTCCATCCGCTGGGTCTGCTCGCGCATGGTGTGCAACGCTTTTTCGCGTACCGCGCCTTCCAGCGGCTGCTCATCCATCATCTCCAGGTAACCCTGTAACACGGTCAATGGCGTGCGTAACTCATGGCTCACGTTGGCAAAAAAGTTACGCCGCGCCCCTTCCAGTTGATGCATTTGCGTGACATCACGCGCCACCATCAGCAACTGTTTGTGGGTATAAGGCATGACGCGAATTTCCAGATGCCGCCCGGTGTTGAGCACCAGATTGAGCGGGCGAGAAAAATCACGCGTTTTCAGATATTGCGTAAACTCCGGGTAACGCAGTAGGTTAAGGATGTTCTGCCCGTTATCTTCCGGCCAGCGCAAACCAAGAATTTGTTGCGCCAGACCGTTACACCAGAAAATACCGCCCTCTTCCGTGGTCAGCACCACCGCGTCGGGCAGCGACTCCGCGCCGCTACGAAAGCGTTTAATCAGATTGCCCAGTTCACGGCGGCGTTTTTTATTTCGCAGCTGCATCTGGTGTAAGCCGTATAGTAGCGGTTCCCAGCTACCACGCCCCGGTGGCGGGGTCATACTGCGATCCACCCACAGCCACCATGAAAGGCGCAATAAATTCCAGAAATGCCAGATAAGCAGTCCTGTTACCGATGCCAGCAAAAACCAGGGCAGGTAACCAAAAAATGCACCCAGGATGAAAGCCGGGAGGCAGCAAAGTAGCAGCTCCAGCACCAGCCTTTTCCACGACAGCCGTTCCAGCACGTAAGATACTCCAGTTAAGAAATCATAAGCCCTGCTCTGCGTCCGATGAGCAAGGCGTTAAAAGCGGGTTGAAAAACGATATCCTGTACCGCGCACGGTCTGCACCATGCGGTCATGCCCGCCGGGCTCCAGTGCTTTACGCAGGCGACGAATGTGGACATCGACCGTGCGGTCTTCCACATACACGTTAGTTCCCCAGACGTGGTTTAACAGCTGCTCGCGGCTGTACACGCGCTCAGGATGCGTCATAAAAAAGTGCAGCAGTTTAAATTCTGTCGGCCCCATCTCCAGCGGCTCTTCACCCGCCATCACCCGGTGAGATGTCGGGTCGAGACTTAGCCCCTGCATCTCGATCACCTCTTCCACCGCCATTGGCGAAATACGGCGCATTACCGCTTTGATTCGCGCCACCAGCTCCTTCGGCGAAAACGGCTTGGTGATATAGTCATCCGCCCCGGTTTCAAGGCCGCGCACGCGATCTTCTTCTTCCCCTCTGGCGGTCAACATCACCACTGGAATATCCCGGGTCATCGACTCGCGCTTGAGGTGTTTGATGAACTGGATACCGGAGCCGCCAGGTAACATCCAGTCAAGGAGAATTAAATCCGGCCAGGGTTCATTCAGTTGATTCACAGCACTGTCATAATCTTCCGCTTCGACCGGCTGAAAGCCATTTTGTTCGAGCACGAAGCAGACCATTTCGCGAATTGGAGCTTCATCTTCTACGACCAGAATACGTCTCGCCATGATTTGCCCTGTTGTAATAAATAGGTTGCGATCATTAATGCGACGTCATTATGCGTCAGATTTATGACAGATTTATGAAAAGCTCGTCGCACATATCTTCAGGTTATTGATTTCCGTGGCGCAGAAAAAAGCAAATGGCACATCTGTTTGGGTATAATCGCGCCCATGCTTTTTCGCCAGGGAACCGTTATGCGCATCCTTCACACCTCAGACTGGCATCTCGGCCAGAACTTCTACAGTAAAAGCCGCGAAGCTGAACATCAGGCTTTTCTTGACTGGCTGCTGGAGACAGCACAAACCCATCAGGTGGATGCGATTATTGTTGCCGGTGATGTTTTCGATACCGGCTCGCCGCCCAGTTACGCCCGCACGTTATACAACCGTTTTGTTGTCAATTTACAGCAAACTGGCTGTCATCTGGTGGTACTGGCAGGAAACCATGACTCGGTCGCCACGCTGAATGAATCGCGCGATATCATGGCGTTCCTCAATACTACCGTGGTCGCCAGCGCCGGACATGCGCCGCAAATCTTGCCTCGTCGCGACGGGACGCCAGGCGCAGTGCTGTGCCCCATTCCGTTTTTACGTCCACGTGACATTATTACCAGCCAGGCGGGGCTTAACGGTATTGAAAAACAGCAGCATTTACTGGCAGCGATTACCGATTATTACCAACAACACTATGCCGATGCCTGCAAACTGCGCGGCGATCAGCCTCTGCCCATCATCGCCACGGGACATTTAACGACCGTGGGGGCCAGTAAAAGTGACGCCGTGCGTGACATTTATATTGGCACGCTGGACGCGTTTCCGGCACAAAACTTTCCACCAGCCGACTACATCGCGCTCGGGCATATTCACCGCGCACAGATTATTGGCGGCATGGAACATGTTCGCTATTGCGGTTCCCCCATTCCACTGAGTTTTGATGAATGCGGAAAGAGTAAATATGTCCATCTGGTGACATTTTCAAACGGCAAATTAGAGAGCGTGGAAAACCTGAACGTACCGGTAACGCAACCCATGGCGGTGCTGAAAGGCGATCTGGCGTCGATTACCGCACAGCTAGAACAGTGGCGCGATGTATCGCAGGAGCCACCTGTCTGGCTGGATATCGAAATCACTACTGATGAGTATCTGCATGATATTCAGCGCAAAATCCAGGCATTAACCGAATCATTGCCTGTCGAAGTATTGCTGGTACGTCGGAGTCGTGAACAGCGCGAGCGTGTGTTAGCCAGCCAACAGCGTGAAACCCTCAGCGAACTCAGCGTCGAAGAGGTGTTCAATCGCCGTCTGGCACTGGAAGAACTGGATGAATCGCAGCAGCAACGTCTGCAGCATCTTTTCACCACGACGTTGCATACCCTCGCCGGAGAACACGAAGCATGAAAATTCTCAGCCTGCGCCTGAAAAACCTGAACTCATTAAAAGGCGAATGGAAGATTGATTTCACCCGCGAGCCGTTCGCCAGCAACGGGCTGTTTGCCATTACCGGCCCAACCGGTGCGGGGAAAACCACCCTGCTGGACGCCATTTGTCTGGCGCTGTATCACGAAACTCCGCGTCTCTCTAACGTTTCACAATCGCAAAATGATCTCATGACCCGCGATACCGCCGAATGTCTGGCGGAGGTGGAGTTTGAAGTGAAAGGTGAAGCGTACCGTGCATTCTGGAGCCAGAATCGGGCGCGTAACCAACCCGACGGTAATTTGCAGGTGCCACGCGTAGAGCTGGCGCGCTGCGCCGACGGCAAAATTCTCGCCGACAAAGTGAAAGATAAGCTGGAACTGACAGCGACGTTAACCGGGCTGGATTACGGGCGCTTCACCCGTTCGATGCTGCTTTCGCAGGGGCAATTTGCTGCCTTCCTGAATGCCAAACCCAAAGAACGCGCGGAATTGCTCGAGGAGTTAACCGGCACTGAAATCTACGGGCAAATCTCGGCGATGGTTTTTGAGCAGCACAAATCGGCCCGCACAGAGCTGGAGAAGCTGCAAGCGCAGGCCAGCGGCGTCGCGTTGCTCACGCCGGAACAAGTGCAATCGCTGACAGCGAGTTTGCAGGTACTTACTGACGAAGAAAAACAGTTACTTACCGCGCAGCAGCAAGAACAACAATCACTAAACTGGTTAACGCGTCTGGACGAATTGCAGCAAGAAGCCAGCCGCCGTCAGCAGGCCTTGCAACAGGCGTTAGCCGAAGAAGAAAAAGCGCAACCTCAACTGGCGGCGCTTAGTCTGGCACAACCGGCACGAAATCTTCGTCCACACTGGGAACGCATCGCAGAACACAGCGCGGCGCTGGCGCATATTCGCCAGCAGATTGAAGAAGTAAATACTCGCTTACAGAGCACAATGGCGCTTCGCGCGAGCATTCGCCACCACGCGGCGAAGCAGTCAGCAGAATTACAGCAGCAGCAACAAAGCCTGAATACCTGGTTACAGGAACACGACCGCTTCCGTCAGTGGAACAACGAACTGGCGGGTTGGCGTGCGCAGTTCTCCCAACAAACCAGCGATCGCGAGCATCTGCGGCAATGGCAGCAACAGTTAACCCATGCTGAGCAAAAACTTAATGCGCTTGCGGCGATCACGTTGACGTTAACCGCCGATGAAGTTGCTACCGCCCTGGCGCAACATGCTGAGCAACGCCCACTGCGTCAGCGCCTGGTCGCGCTGCATGGGCAGATTGTTCCCCAACAAAAACGTCTGGCGCAGTTAATGGTCACTATCCAGAATGTCACTCTGGAACAGACGCAACGTAATGCCGCACTTAACGAAATGCGCCAGCGTTATAAAGAAAAGACGCAGCAACTTGCCGATGTGAAAACCATTTGCGAGCAGGAAGCGCGCATTAAAACGCTGGAAGCCCAGCGCGCGCAGTTACAGGCGGGTCAGCCTTGCCCACTTTGTGGTTCCACCAGCCACCCGGCGGTCGAGGCGTATCAGGCGCTAGAGCCTGGTGTTAATCAGTCTCGATTACTGGCGCTGGAAAACGAAGTTAAAAAGCTCGGTGAAGAAGGTGCGACGCTACGTGGGCAACTGGACGCCTTAACAAAGCAGCTTCAGCGTGATGAAAACGAAGCGCAAAGCCTCCGACAAGATGAGCAAGCACTTACTCAACAATGGCAAGCCGTCACGGCCAGCCTCAATATCACCTTGCAGCCACAGGACGATATTCAACCGTGGCTAGATGCACAAGATGAGCACGAACGCCAGCTGCGGTTACTCAGCCAACGACATGAATTACAAGGGCAGATTGCCGCGCATAATCAGCAAATTATCCAGTATCAACAGCAAATTGAACAACGCCAGCAGCAGCTCTTAACGGCATTGGCGGGTTATGCACTGACATTGCCACAGGAAGATGAAGAAGAGAGCTGGTTGGCGACACGTCAGCAAGAAGCGCAGAGCTGGCAGCAACGCCAGAACGAATTAACCGCGCTGCAAAACCGTATTCAGCAGCTGACGCCGATTCTGGAAACGTTGCCGCAAAGTGATGAGCTCCCGCACAGCGAAGAAACTGTGGCGCTGGAAAACTGGCGGCAGGTTCATGAACAATGTCTCGCATTACACAGCCAGCAGCAGACGTTACAGCAACAGGATGTTCTGGCGGCGCAAAGTCTGCAAAAAGCCCATGCGCAGTTTGACACCGCGCTACAGGCCAGCGTCTTTGACGATCAGCAGGCGTTCCTTGCGGCGCTAATGGATGAACAAACACTAACGCAGCTGGAACAGCTCAAGCAGAATCTGGAAAACCAGCGCCGTCAGGCGCAAACGCTGGTCACTCAGACAGCAGAAACGCTGGCACAGCATCAACAACACCGACCTGACGGGTTGGCTCTCACTGTGACGGTGGAGCAGATTCAGCAAGAGTTAGCGCAAACTCACCAAAAGTTGCGTGAAAACACCACGAGTCAAGGCGAGATTCGCCAGCAGCTGAAGCAGGATGCAGATAACCGTCAGCAACAACAAACCTTAATGCAGCAAATTGCTCAAATGACGCAGCAGGTTGAGGACTGGGGATATCTGAATTCGCTAATAGGTTCCAAAGAGGGCGATAAATTCCGCAAGTTTGCCCAGGGGCTGACGCTGGATAATTTAGTCCATCTCGCTAATCAGCAACTTACCCGGCTGCACGGGCGCTATCTGTTACAGCGCAAAGCCAGCGAGGCGCTGGAAGTCGAGGTTGTTGATACCTGGCAGGCAGATGCGGTACGCGATACCCGTACCCTTTCCGGCGGCGAAAGTTTCCTCGTTAGTCTGGCGCTGGCGCTGGCGCTTTCGGATCTGGTCAGCCATAAAACACGTATTGACTCGCTGTTCCTTGATGAAGGTTTTGGCACGCTGGATAGCGAAACGCTGGATACCGCCCTTGATGCGCTGGATGCCCTGAACGCCAGTGGCAAAACCATCGGTGTGATTAGCCACGTAGAAGCGATGAAAGAGCGTATTCCGGTGCAGATCAAAGTGAAAAAGATCAACGGCCTGGGCTACAGCAAACTGGAAAGTACGTTTGCAGTGAAATAACTATTCAGCAGGATAATGAATACAGAGGGGCGAATTATCTCTTGGCCTTGCTGGTCGTTATCCTGCAAGCTATCACTTTATTGGCTACGGTGATTGGTAGCCGTTCTGGTGGTTGTGATGGTGGTATGAAAAAAGTCATTTTATCTTTGGCTCTGGGCACGTTTGGTTTGGGGATGGCCGAATTTGGCATTATGGGCGTGCTCACGGAGCTGGCGCATAACGTAGGAATTTCGATTCCTGCTGCCGGGCATATGATCTCGTATTATGCACTGGGGGTGGTGGTCGGTGCGCCAATCATCGCACTCTTTTCCAGCCGCTACTCACTCAAACATATCTTGTTGTTTCTGGTGGCGTTGTGCGTCATTGGCAACGCCATGTTCACGCTCTCTTCGTCTTACCTGATGCTCGCCATTGGTCGGCTGGTATCCGGCTTTCCGCATGGCGCATTTTTTGGCGTCGGAGCGATCGTGTTATCAAAAATTATCAAACCCGGAAAAGTCACCGCCGCCGTGGCGGGGATGGTTTCCGGGATGACAGTCGCCAATTTGCTGGGCATTCCGCTGGGAACGTATTTAAGTCAGGAATTTAGCTGGCGTCCCACCTTTTTATTGATCGCTGTTTTTAATATTGCGGTGATGGCATCGGTCTATTTTTGGGTGCCGGATATTCGCGACGAGGCGAAAGGAAAGCTGCGCGAACAATTTCACTTTTTGCGCAGCCCGGCCCCGTGGTTAATTTTCGCCGCCACCATGTTTGGCAACGCAGGTGTGTTTGCCTGGTTCAGCTACGTAAAGCCATACATGATGTTTATTTCCGGTTTTTCGGAAACGGCGATGACCTTTATTATGATGTTAGTTGGGCTAGGGATGGTGCTGGGAAATATGCTAAGTGGCAGGATTTCAGGACGTTATTCACCACTGCGCATTGCAGCAGTGACTGACTTTATAATTGTACTGGCACTGCTGATGCTCTTTTTCTGCGGCGGCATGAAAACAACGTCGCTTATTTTTGCTTTTATTTGTTGCGCGGGATTATTTGCCCTTTCAGCACCGCTACAAATATTGTTACTACAAAACGCCAAAGGCGGAGAGTTATTAGGTGCCGCAGGTGGGCAAATAGCGTTTAACCTCGGTAGCGCCGTCGGCGCATATTGCGGTGGTATGATGCTGACGCTGGGGCTGGCATATAATTACGTGGCGCTGCCTGCCGCCCTGCTTTCGTTTGCTGCGATGTCGTCGTTGCTGCTGTATGGTCGCTATAAGCGCCAGCAAGCGGCGGATACTCCGGTGCTGGCGAAACCACTGGGGTAGGTTATAGTCTCGGTGCTCATTACTTATTGCCGGATGCGGCGTGAACGCCTTATCCGCCCTACGCGGTTCTGGCACATTTTGCAGGCCTGATAAGACGCGGCAAGCGTCGCATCAGGCATGATGCGCCAATTGCCTACGTTTTTTACTCTTGTGGCCATAACCACGCAGCGCCGCGTACGCCGCTGGAATCACCGTGCTTCGCCTTACGCACCGGCGTTTCACATTCGCCGCCGAAGACAAATTGTTTAATCAACTGCCCAACCGTTTGATATAAACGGTCTACATTGCTCATCCCGCCCCCCAGGACAATTACATCCGGATCGAGAATATTCACGACATGTGCCAGCGATTTTGCCAGCCGCAGCTCGTAGCGACGCAATGCCAGTTCCGCTACCGGATCGCTTTCTTCAACCAGGCTGATAATTTCACTGCCTTTCAGCGCATGTCCGCTCAAACGACGATAATCTGTGGCAAATCCCGTGCCCGAAATAAAGGTTTCAATACAACCTTGTTTACCGCAATAACAAGGGACTTCCTCGCGATAACGCAGTTCGTCTTCGTCCATCCACGGTAGCGGATTGTGTCCCCACTCACCTGCCGTGCCATTGCCGCCGATATGCGCCCGCCCATTGAATGCCACGCCCGCGCCGCATCCCGTGCCGATAATCACGGCAAATACTGTCTGCGCTCCCGCTGCCGCGCCATCTACTGCTTCTGAAACCGCCAGACAGTTGGCGTCATTTGCCAGCCGCACTTCCCGCTGCAACCTCGCGCTTAAGTCTTTATCGAATGGCTGACCGTTGAGCCAGGTTGAATTGGCATTCTTAACCACACCGGTGTAAGGCGAAATTGAGCCAGGAATGCCCATACCTACCGTTCCGCGCTGCCCTGTCGCCTGCTCCGCCATATCAACCAACGTGGCGATCGTTTCAATAGTCTGCCGGTAATCATCACGCGGCGTGGGCAGACGATGGCGGTACAACTGCTCCCCTGCATCGCCCAGTGCAATCACTTCAGTTTTGGTGCCGCCTAAATCGATACCTATACGCACGGTACTCTCCTTATTTTTTTCAATATCAATAGCGTAGAGACGGACAACCGGATTGGCAATGCAAGGCCGCCGACAATTCGTTATCATGCCCGCTAAATTTAACGACAAGGCCGTGGAAATTATCATGCTGTGGTTCAAAAATTTAATGGTTTACCGTCTTAGCCGCGAGATTTCGCTGCGTGCAGAAGAGATGGAAAAACAGCTAGCCTCGATGGCATTTACCCCATGCGGCAGCCAGGACATGGCGAAGATGGGCTGGGTTCCTCCGATGGGATCGCACAGCGATGCGTTAACGCACGTTGCCAATGGTCAAATTGTTATCTGCGCACGCAAAGAAGAAAAAATCCTCCCGTCTCCGGTGATTAAACAGGCGCTGGAAGCGAAAATCGCCAAGCTGGAAGCGGAACAGGCGCGTAAGCTGAAGAAAACCGAAAAAGATTCGCTGAAAGACGAAGTGCTGCACTCTCTGCTGCCACGAGCTTTCAGCCGTTTTAGCCAGACAATGATGTGGATCGACACGGTTAACGGTTTGATTATGGTGGACTGCGCCAGTGCCAAAAAAGCGGAAGATACGCTGGCATTACTGCGTAAAAGCCAGGGGTCGTTACCGGTTGTACCATTGAGCATGGAAAACCCGATTGAACTGACGTTGACCGAATGGGTTCGCTCCGGTAGTGCGGCACAGGGCTTCCAGCTGCTTGATGAAGCCGAGCTGAAATCGTTGCTGGAAGATGGCGGCGTGATCCGCGCGAAGAAACAAGATCTGACCAGCGAAGAGATCACCAATCACATTGAAGCCGGAAAAGTGGTGACTAAACTGGCGCTCGACTGGCAGCAGCGCATTCAGTTTGTGATGTGCGACGATGGTTCGCTCAAGCGTCTGAAGTTCTGCGACGAGCTGCGCGATCAAAACGAAGATATCGACCGTGAAGATTTCGCCCAGCGTTTTGATGCCGATTTCATCCTGATGACTGGTGAACTGGCAGCGTTAATTCAAAACCTGATTGAAGGATTAGGTGGCGAAGCACAACGTTAATTGCTGATTTTCCTTTAATGCCGGATGCGACGCCTGCCGCGCCTTATCCGGCGTACGAAGCCACACCAGGCATATAATTATTCGCTACGGCGGGCAATAATTTTTAGCGCAGCAATATTATGCGTTTTATGCTGTAACTTGCTCCATGGACGTTGTGTCATTGTTTTTCCTCAAGCCAGTGACGCGCTTCACTGCGATTTTTCCGCATTGCCCCGGTTTTCACTAAATCCCGTAACAGCGAAAGATCGGGTTGTTCGACAAATAAGAGTAATGATGGATCCTCTTTTAACCACGTCGTTTTCACATCGGCAGCGAGCTGTGGATTATTCATAGCTAGCGACCGATGCCGAGACTCGGTCAATGTCGTTAACAACGACGCCGGGGTATGTGCGTTGCGTAATGCCGTTTGGCGCAAATGATCATTGCGACTTTGCAGCAATGCACGCCACCATTCATCATCTGATTTATCTTTTATCGTAGCCAGTTCCGCAACAATATCTGGAGATCTTCACTGATATTTATATCAACCTTGATGAATTATGAATATACCGGAAATTGAAAAAATCGCAGCAAAGGAAATATTATTATGGGTTAAAGAGAGGATATTTCAGAAAAATGCCCTCCCGTTCAAGGGGAAGGCGAGGAATTACAGATAGCGGCACAGATAAGAGGTGGGTTCGGCAACTTGCAGATGAAACTCACTGTGACCGGGAACATTAAACACCGAACCGGCTTCATACACCTGCCAGTCGGTCGCGTCAGGCAGTAACACATTCAGCGCGCCACTGATTACCGTCATCTCTTCCGGCTCAGCGGTGCTGAAGGTGTATTCGCCTTCAACCATAACACCCACGCTGGCGCGACCAGTGCTGCTGCTGGAAAAGCCGATTGATTTCACTTTGCCGGAAAAGTACTCATTACTTTGAAGCATAAACTGGCCCTGTCTGGTAGTTGAACATCTACTTCACTATAGGGGCCAGAGGCGCTGACTGTCACGCAAAATTACACCAGTAATTCCGCAGCCAGCCGTGCAATCAATACGTTAGACAGCAAGACAGGAACATCGAGCTGTTTTTGCAGTAAATCGCGATGACGTTGGTGAAATCCTAAACAATCCAGCATGATGACATCAGCCCCTTTTGCCAGTAATTCTTTCCCGGCATCAATGATTTTTTGTTCTGAATCATGAATGGGGTTACCCAATGAAAATACCGGCGATTTCTGCAAAATTTGCCATTTTTGCGCCTGAACGGGCAGCATCTCCTCAACCGGAACGATAACCCCCACCTGATGATCTTCAACAATAGAGGAAACCAGTGGAGGCAATATTCGCGACGGCTCAAGAAAGATCGTATTACGCGCAGTCATACTACTAATGTTTGCTGTACTCATTAATAAAATGACGTCATAACCCTGATTATCGAGCACTTCAACCACACCTTGCAGGTCTCGCTCCACTTTACGACGCGAAACATGGGCCAGCTGGTTGTCATTTAATAATGTGAGAATGGTGTCTTCGCCTGCTTCTGGCGCGTACTCCGCCATCACTTCTTCACGACTTAACTTCCCCAGCAGGCTATGATGGGAAATATTATCTTCGTCAATGTATTCCGTCAGGAGCGGCAAAACCTCCTGCATAGGTACAATGCCGATGGTCAGGATCGCCAACGACGCACTCATTGTTCATCCACCTTACTTTTCTTTCGTCGTTAATTACCGGGCAAGTGTGAAGCACCACTGCTGACACTTACTTGTGCTACAAATGACAAAAAGCGTAGCAGCAGACGTGCACGGCATAATGTAAAGATTCCAAATGATTCCAGTAATGGATTGTTATTGTTTAATATTCTAATTATTAGAAAAACATGAATTATGAAAAATGTGACGCAGATCCCTTGTAGTGGCACTCAGAATCCCTTCCGAGCAGTCTGATGCGGTCACTCTTTGTCAGGGTCCTCATAGCGTTTTTTCGCATCCATCGCTTCCTGAGCCGTCGGATGTTCACTGATCAACGAGTCTGGTTTAGGATGATCGGCTCTGAGTTGGTACCAGGTTACCGTCTGTCCTGGCTTTCCTTTTTCAATCGTCACTATATATGCTTCACGAGGATAAGGCGGTTTCGTTGGCATCGTTCTTCCTTATTTCACGGGATGAACGTTAAGTATAGGCGCTCTAAAATCAACAATTGATCGTCTGTGCCAGGGCGCTACGAATTTCAGAAATCACCTGGCTGGGTTCGTTTGTTGCGTCGATGATAATATGCGCAACTTCGCGATATAGCGCATCGCGTTCTTCCAGCACTTCCTGAACTTCTTCGCTCAGCGGTTTTCCCGTTAAGGTTGGCCGTAAATCTTCTTCCGGTGCAACTTGCAGTCGGTTAACCAGGACTGATACTGGCGCACACAAATAAACCACGATCCCGTTATTTTGCATAAAGTGACGATTAAATTCCGTCAGAATAATGCCGCCGCCTGTAGCGATAACGGTGGATGGCGCAGTTACCGCTTCCAGCGCCGCCGTTTCTCTGGCGCGAAATCCCGCCCACTCTTCCCTTTCGACGATCTCCGCGACCGTCATATTGAGCTGTGATTGCAACCACTGATCGGTATCGACAAACCGACGGTTAAGCGAATCGGCAAGGGCCATTCCGACCGTTGTTTTACCACAGCCCCGAGGCCCGATCAGAAAAAGAGGTTGTGTCATCGTGGGTTTTCCCCAATAGGTCGCAATGCGGCGAAAGCCGGTGTCATGAGAATAGCGATCATACCATCAAACTAGTACAATTTCGATTGTAAAGAAAAAATTCCACTTAAAGTGAAAATCTCAATACATCCCTTACTATACCAATAAATATTCAAGAATGAAGTGTAAATAATAAATTACATTTAGCCACGACTACGTTGCACTTCCAGCCACCACTTCTCCAGCTCCGCGGCAAAGGCCTGGCGGTCACGTTGTGAAAGGCTATCTGGTCCGCCGGTCTGGATCCCACTGGCACGTAAGGTATCCATAAAATCGCGCATCGTCAGGCGCTCACGAATGGTCGCTGGCGTGTAACGTTCGCCGCGCGGATTAAGCGCCGCTGCGCCTTTCTCGATGGCTTCAGCAGCCAAAAGTATATCTGCGGTGATCACCAAATCGCCCGCTTCACACTGCCGGACAATTTCGTTATCGGCAACGTCGAAACCTGCCGCGACGCGCAGCGTACGAATAAATCGCGATGGCGGCACGCGTAAACTCTGGTTTGCTACCAGTACCAGCGGCATCTGCATACGTTCCGCCGCGCGATACAAAATCTCTTTAATTACATTGGGACACGCGTCGGCATCCACCCAAATTGTCATAAAGTCATCCTTTGTTGGGTAATCCTCTATTGTGTCGCGCTTTTGCCTTCCGGCATAGTTCTGTTTATGCTTCTGCCAGCGATTATCAAAACAATGAATTTCACGGCAGGAGTGAGGCAATGGAAAAGAAAATCGGTTTTATTGGCTGCGGCAATATGGGAAAAGCCATTCTCGGCGGTCTGATTGCCAGCGGTCAGGTGCTTCCAGGGCAAATCTGGGTATACACCCCCTCCCCGGATAAAGTCGCCGCCCTGCATGACCAGTTCGGCATCAACGCCGCAGAATCGGCGCAAGAAGTGGCGCAAATCGCCGACATCATTTTTGCTGCCGTTAAACCTGGCATCATGATTAAAGTGCTTAGCGAAATCACCTCCAGCCTGAATAAAGACTCTCTGGTCGTTTCTATTGCTGCAGGTGTCACGCTCGACCAGCTTGCCCGCGCGCTGGGCCATGACCGGAAAATTATCCGCGCCATGCCGAACACTCCCGCGCTGGTTAATGCCGGGATGACCTCCGTAACGCCAAACGCGCTGGTAACCCCAGAAGATACCGCTGATGTGCTGAATATTTTCCGCTGCTTTGGCGAAGCGGAAGTAATTGCTGAGCCGATGATCCACCCGGTGGTCGGTGTGAGCGGTTCTTCGCCAGCCTACGTATTTATGTTTATCGAAGCGATGGCCGACGCCGCCGTGCTGGGCGGGATGCCACGCGCCCAGGCGTATAAATTTGCCGCTCAGGCGGTAATGGGTTCCGCAAAAATGGTGCTGGAAACGGGAGAACATCCGGGGGCACTGAAAGATATGGTCTGCTCACCGGGAGGCACCACCATTGAAG
Source organism: uncultured Escherichia sp. (assembly GCF_948475835.1). NCBI lineage: Bacteria > Pseudomonadati > Pseudomonadota > Gammaproteobacteria > Enterobacterales > Enterobacteriaceae > Escherichia > uncultured Escherichia sp. Next base: position 65,005 of record NZ_CAOLGM010000007.1, read on the forward strand.
CGGTACGCGTACTGGAAGAGAAAGGCTTCCGTGCCGCAGTGATCGAAGCGATGACGAAGTGTATGGAAAAATCAGAAAAACTCAGCAAATCCTGATGACTTTCGCCGGACGTCAGGCCGCCACTTCGGTGCGGTTACGTCCGGCTTTCTTTGCTTTGTAAAGCGCCAAATCTGCCGATTTCAACCACTCACGATAGTGACTCATTTGTGGGTTCAGCGGCGCAACCCCCACACTAATCCGTAAAGTTACCTGTGGCGTATTCGGCAAGCGTAACGTGTTTAGCCCTTCACGCACCCGTAACATGGCGGTAATGGCGCTCTCAGCTGGCGTACCGGACATGATTACTGCAAACTCATCGCCGCCAAACCGACCAATCACATCGCTACCGCGCAGGGTAATTTGTAACTGTCGGGTAAGCGCCACAATCGCTTCATCGCCCACATCATGACCCCAGGTATCGTTGATGCTCTTGAAATGGTCGATATCGATAATCAGTAACGTTGCATCGCGATTATGCCGCCGACAGTTATCAAATTCATTGCGTAACATAGTTTCCCAATGACGTCGGTTATACACGCCCGTCATGCCGTCGCGGGTACTCATGACCTGCAACCTGCGTTTATGTTCCGCCAGTTTGGTTGCCGTCTGGTAGCTGACCCAGCCAAACAGCAGAGGATAAACGACAATAATGGGAAGGGAGAGCCACCATTCCAGCGGCGCACTATTGAACGACACGGTAATGCCCGTAAGCTCGAGGGTGACAAGGCAGGAAACCACCATCAACACCAGACCCGCGACAAACAGACGGGGGCCGCCTGCCCCCATCAAATTCAGACACATAATCATCAACATAGCGGTGGAAGGCAGCACGTTTACGCCCATTACGCCTACCCACATTCCCGCTAATACTGCATCGGTTTTTAAGTTGTAAATTTCCCGACTAAGCGGATCGACGGCCCTGCTCGCTATCTGCCAGGCTAAATGCGGCCAGACGAACGCCCAGCCGACCAACACCAGCCACCACCAGCCCGGCGGCGGGTGCGAAACCAGCGTTGAAGCAATCGGTAAGAACATGCCAGCCAGGCCAACCGCACGGGGTAGTCTGACGCGACGGGCGAAGCGCAGCCCGGACCGCTGATGTTCGTTTTGAGGAGTTAAAGGAGGTTCCTCCCCATGCGCCGCCGCTTTTTTGAAAAAGTTTTCATCATTCATTATTTTTGGGAACATTCAGAAACAATTTTCCCAAATTATAGAGACGGGGCTAAAGGCAGAAGTATGAAATTTCGGGTGAGCCACTTTCGTAGCTCACCCGTTAGCACTATCAGGTATCAGGCGGCTTTCTTGAGGCAGGCACTCATAAACTTATTACGATCATCACCTTTCAGAGATTGTTGCGTTGCTTGATTATTACATTCGCGCATCTTTTGCTGCTGTGGCGTCAAACTTTTTTCACCAGGCGCAGACTTGCTGTTCTTCAGGCAATCACTCATGTAGGTCTTACGAGCATCCCCTTTCAACGCCTGCGCCGTCGCCTGCTGATTACAGGAGGTCATACGCTGTTGTTGTGGGGTTAAGGTTCTCTCGGCAGCGCCGACGGTGGTTAAAAAAACCAGACCAAAAAGCAAGGTAACCAGTAATGTTATTTTCATAGCACCATCCCTCTTCATGTTTTAACCATGAGCGTTTGCGCCCGTGATCTGCCATTAAGTCTGGTTGCTAACAGCAAAAAAACCACCCGGCAGCGAAAATTCACTGCCGGGCGCGGTTTTATTTCAGCCCCAGAGCGGCTTTCATGGTGTAGAAGAGATCGGTCTGGTCGGTCAGTCCAACAACATTGGCGGCATGCGGGCCATACGCCGCAATACGCAACTGACTGCCGGTATGTTCTTGTGAATCCTCTTCGGAATTCCCGTAACTCATCACCATCACTGCGCCATCTTTAGTATTTAGCGCCTGAGTGAGGCCCGGCGCTTTGGTATCCGGCGCAACAACCTGGCTGGCGTGGGCGTGATCAGCGGTGACTATGACCAGCGTGTTACCCTCCTTTTTAGCGAATTCCAGCGCCCGTTGTACGGCTTCATCGAGATCGACCGTCTCGCCAATTTGCCCACAAGGATTCGCAGCGTGATCCTGTTTATCGATTGACGCACCTTCAACTTGCAGGAAAAATCCTTTCTCATTTTTACTCAACAATTCAATGGCTTTGTCGGTCATCTGCGCCAGGGTTGGTACACTGTCATTACGTTGCGGATTAGGCGTACAGGTGACTGCGGGCTTATCGATATTGCCGTGGTACGTTGCTTTCGGTCCTAGCCAGCGCACTGGCATATTGCCGTCAGCAAACAGTCCAAGCAGAGGTTTTTGCTGATTCGCTTCCGTCACCGCATTTAGCGAGGCGGCATCGCTGACCAACTGATAACCACGCGCCTGTGCCTGTTCACGCAGCGTTTTTCCCTGCCATTCACCGGCGGTTGCCGTTTCAGCAAAGGTTTTTGCGCCACCGCCAAGCGTAACGTCGGCACGAGCGTTAAGCAGCTGTTCGGTAATCGATCCTTTTCCGCCTTTTTCCAGAGCGTTACCCGGACATTTTTCACTGGTCGCGCTCGGACCGTAGCATTTGCGCGAAGTCACATGTGCCACCAGCGCAGCGGGCGTGGCATCCTGCAACTCTGCGGTAGAAACGTTACCGGTCGCCAGACCTGCGGCTTTTGCCATTTCCAGAATCGTTGGGTGATCTTTTTCGTGAATATCGACGCCCAGCGCGCCGTTATAGGTTTTGACACCGGTTGACCAGGCGGTTGCTGATGCAGCCGAGTCGGTGACGTAGTCCGGTTTGCCGGTTTTTTTATTCAGCACATAGTGAGTGTATTGCCCGGTAAGCGGTAAGGCATCGATACCTTTAAAAAAGCCGCCCGCACCTTCGGCATAATTACGTGCGGCAGTAATTTCCGAATCCCCCATCCCATCGCCAATCAGCAAAATAATATTTTTTGCAGGTTTATCGCTAAGAGAATCACGCAGAGCGGCGGTCTGATCACCCGTTAAGCGGCGAGCACCGCCGGGTGCAGTAATATCGCCCTGAGCAGCCCGGTTTTCCAGAACAGGCATTTCTGGTGTCCGGGCTTTTGTCACAGGGGTAAACAGTAACGGTAAGAGTGCCAGTGCAATAGTGCTTTGTTTCACTTTATTTTCTCCATGTACAAATACATTAAAAAATAAAAACAAAGCGACTATAAGTCTCGGCCGTGACAACTTTATGACAGCTGTTGAAAAGATTAACTTTTTACTGACGAGGATGCTTCAATAACTTCTTTACGTAATCGCGCAGCAGCTCCGTATCGTCGTCAGGAATGCTGGCATCGGGCTTTACCTCGTACAGCGCCCCCTCTACCTGATCAATCAACCGCTGTTGGTCATTTTGCGCCATATTGCGAAGCATTGCAGTGACGATAATCTCCAAAGCTTCTACCTGCGCACACAGTTCTTTCGACTCTTCTTCTTTTTGGGCAAGCTTAAATAACAACTCAGCAATGAGATTTTTCATGTCTGTATTTCCTTATCCAAAGTATGGAGAAGTTAACATTATGTTTCACAACTTCATAGTGTCTGGAAGTATTATTTTTATGACAAAGGAAATACTTTGCGCAAATATTTTTTGTTTGATTACCAGCGAAACGTTTCTCTTATTTAAATAACTACCCACACAAAATATAGGCTTTTAATTATCAACCTTTATTAT